>JAQSCZ010000023.1 GCA_029945665.1 bacterium
CCGCTAGTAAGCCGTGGTACCAGCCATATGTGCAACCTTCGTAACAGTCATATATCATAATAAACATAAATACCTATAAATGGCTGGCTCGATTGCTTGTTAATTTCTTCTCTGTTGTCATCAGTAATTTCTTCGGGAAATGGAACTCCCCAACAGGCCTCTGGTTGTGAATTAAAAAATATTCTATGGTTTGTTATTGCTGATAAAAGATTAGTTAATCGGTTAAGTCTATTTGTTTGGTTTGAAGCAGATGACATTAAAGATTTGATTTCATTCCATTTATCAGGAACTTCTGGATTTTCATTTTCGTCAACCCAATACTCTATTATTAGGGGAAAATCATTTATAAGATTTGACTTAGGTGCATTTTTAAAATCACAGGGATAAATTTGAAACTGGTCATTGAACCTAAAGTTTGTCTTTAATGGAGTTTTGCTAAAAATAATATTTCTGTAAAATCGCTTCATTATTGGTTTTACTTTTACTTCTTCAGCGGGTTCAACTGCTTTTTCCATCATATCTAAATTATTATACTTAATACAAACATATATAATTTATGGTCATCTGGGTTAGTAATTTAACCTTTTAGAAGTTGGGCTGACTTTATGAATATAAAAATCCACATGTGTGCAAATTGCGTGCAAATGAGAAAATAAAAAAGGGTTTCAATTTCTTGAAACCTTTAGTATTATTGGTGTGGAAGCAATACGCGAGATGTTGAACTTTTGGAATTTAGCTTTACTTGAAAATACTGTCCCGTGTTAGAGATTTTCGCTTCGCTCAAATCACAACACAGGACAACTAAAACAAAAAATCCCGCTTTAGGCGGGATTATGTTTTAGTAAGTGGGCCCTGCTGGAATCGAACCAGCCACCCTCTGATTATGAGTCAGACGCTCTAACCGAATGAGCTAAGGGCCCTAAAAGGATTGCAAATGTAGGAACTTCGTATTTATTTTCAAAACACCACTCACTAATTTTTTTCATTTTATGTATTTATCTTTTCCCTAGCCTACCTTTGCACTCCTATAATAGTACCATGAAATTTGATAGATTTGAACTCACCAACGAAGTTAAAGACAATTTAAATAAACTTAAATTTTTTAGAACTACTGACATTCAATTCAAAGCCATACCACCCATTCTCAAAGGAGAAGATGTATTGGCAATTGCCCAAACAGGGACCGGTAAAACTGCCGCTTTCGCGATCCCGATTATAAATAAATTACAAAAAGAAAAATTGGGTCGGTCGAATGATTTTATAAAATGTTTGGTAATGGTGCCGACCCGTGAATTAGCTATTCAAATAACAGAAGTATTCGAAAGTCTCTCAAAAGGAACTGGCGTTCGTTCCATTTGTATAACCGGTGGGGTCGATCAAGATCCGCAAATAGCTAAACTAAAAAAAGGAGTAGATATACTGATAGCGACTCCAGGGCGAATGTTCGATTTAATAAGTCAAGGGTATATCAATGTCAATTCTATCCGAATTCTGGTGCTAGACGAGGCCGACCACATGTTAAATCTTGGATTTATTAAGGACATAAAAGACATTGTTTCTAAATTACCTCAAAATCGACAAACCCTGTTTTTTTCTGCTACCATTGATGATAGAATAAAAAAGACGGCCTATTTGATTGTTAGAAACGCCATAAGAATTCAGATATCGCCCGAAAATCCTGTCAATAAAAATATTCACCATACGGTTGCCTCTATTGAAATGGATGATAAGCGCTTTTTCTTGGAGCGATTAATCAATGAACATGAAGGAAAAAAGATACTTGTTTTTGTTAGAACTAAAGTCAGAGCAGAGCGCGTTTTAAAAGCAATGGAGAGGGTAGGTATTGTTACCAAAACGATCCATGGCGACAAAGAACAAAACGACCGATTAACAGTGCTAAATGAATTTAAAAAGGGACTGATAAGTATATTAATTGCCACTGATGTTTCTGCTCGTGGTATTGACATACCCAATGTTGATTATGTGGTTAATTACGATTTGCCCGATCAAGCCGAGAATTACGTGCATAGAGTGGGCCGCACAGGTAGAGCAGATAACAAAGGATTTGCAGTTTCATTTTGCAGCAATGAAGAGAAAACATTGTTGAAGGATATTGAGGATTATATTGGACATACCATTGAAGTTTTAACAATCTTTAAAAAAGATTATGAAGAAACCATCGATTATTCAAGTGATGAATCTGCGACCAATTGGCGTGATCTAATTGCCAACGATGACGAAAAACCTAAAAAGCGCGGGAAGCGCAAATAATTTCTTTGATAATTCAATTTTGAAAATAATTCAACGCTTTTTTGGTATCATTTTTTTTGGTTTTCAAATTAAGTTTAAATAAAATAGATTTTTTTTTCTTGAATTTTGATTTTTTTTAATCCTGTGGATTCCTTTTAAACTTATTATTACCAATGGTTTATGGATATTTGAATGTCGAAATAAAGTTTAAGAAAATACAGTACAACATAAATACAGTATTTTTTTTATACAAAGGCTTTGTTTTCTCAATTCATTGGCCTACTTTTGCAGTCCTTTTGGAAGAAAATACTTGTTTTCTTATAAAAAAGATACGTTCTTTATCATGCCACTTTAGCTCAGCTGGTAGAGCAACTGATTTGTAATCAGTAGGTCGTTGGTTCGATCCCGACAAGTGGCTCATCGCATTGCATTGGGGAGTTTCCAGAGTGGCTAAATGGGACAGACTGTAAATCTGTTACTTCGGTTTCGGTGGTTCGAATCCACCACTCCCCACGCAACGAGATAGAAAAAGCCTCAAAACTTTTTCTATTTTACGCATCGGTAGATTCTGCTGCTAATTCAGTCATTGCATACCAATGTAAAATGACTTTAACAGCGAGTAAAAGAAAATTGCGGGAGTAGCTCATCCCGATTGCTATCGGGAGGTAGGCGACAGCCGAGACTTATGATTGCAGTCAATGAGTAAAAGAAAATTGCGGGAGTAGCTCAGTTGGTAGAGCGACAGCCTTCCAAGCTGTAGGTCGCGGGTTCGAGCCTCGTCTCCCGCTCGGAAAATTGAGGGAAGATAATCAAATAGTTTGCGGGGTTCGTCCCAATAATTATTGAAATTATCTACCACTCTAGGAGTAGGTTAACATTGAGATTGCTGGTAACAATTTAAAATGTATGACTTATCCCAAAGCAGATAACCAAGCCGTTGTAGCTCAGGGGTAGAGCACTTCCTTGGTAAGGAAGAGGCCAAGGGTTCAAATCCCTTCAATGGCTCAGTTGGTTAGATAAAAGTAAGAAATACTAACATCAAGTAATTGTTGTGCACTATATAGAAATTAAAATATAAATAAAAATAACAATTAAATTAAATTTAAATCATGGCAAAAGAAACATTTGACCGCTCCAAAGCCCACGTTAACATTGGTACTATCGGTCACGTTGACCACGGTAAAACCACTCTAACAGCAGCAATTACTAAAGTATTGTCTGATGCGGGTTTATCAGAAGCTCGTTCTTTCGAATCAATTGATTCGGCTCCGGAAGAAAAAGAACGCGGTATTACAATCAATACTGCACACGTTGAGTACTCAACAGCTACACGTCACTATGCACACGTAGATTGCCCGGGTCACGCTGACTATGTTAAAAACATGGTTACTGGTGCTGCGCAAATGGACGGTGCTATTCTTGTTGTTGCTGCAACTGACGGACCAATGCCCCAAACCCGTGAGCACATTTTGTTAGCTCGTCAGGTTGGTGTACCTCGTCTTGTTGTATTTATGAACAAATGTGATAGTGTTGACGATCCAGAATTATTAGACTTAGTTGAAATGGAAGTTCGTGAATTATTGAGCTTCTATAATTTTGATGGTGACAATACACCAGTTATCCGTGGTTCTGCTTTAGGTGGATTGAACGGAGATCCTGCTTGGGTTGGAAAAATCATGGAATTAATGGATGCAGTTGATACCTGGATTCCAATTCCACCAAGATTGATCGATCAACCATTCTTGATGCCAGTTGAAGACGTGTTCTCTATCACAGGTCGTGGTACTGTTGCAACAGGTCGTATCGAAAGAGGTATAATTAACGTTGGTGATCCAGTAGAAATTATTGGTTTAGGTGATGTTAAAATGACTTCAACTATTACTGGTGTTGAAATGTTCCGTAAATTATTAGACAGAGGTGAAGCTGGTGATAACGCTGGTATGCTTTTGCGTGGTATCGATAAAGAACAAATCAAAAGAGGTATGGTTATTTGCAAGCCGGGTTCTGTAACTCCTCACACTAAATTCAAAGCTGAAGTATACGTATTAAGCAAAGAAGAAGGTGGAAGACATACGCCATTCTTTAACAAATACCGTCCACAGTTTTATTTCCGTACCACTGACATGACAGGTGAATGTAAATTACCAGAAGGTGTAGAAATGTGTATGCCTGGTGATAACATCACAATGACAGTTGAGTTGATACAACCAATTGCAATGGAAAAAACATTGCGTTTCGCTATCCGTGAGGGTGGTAGAACAATTGGTGCTGGTCAGGTTACTGAGATTTTAGACTAACTAAATTATTATACATAGCCATTGGTTATTGTCACCATTGACCAATGGCCATTGTCTATAAACGGGAATAGTTCAATGGTAGAATAGAGGTCTCCAAAACCTTTGATCAGGGTTCGAATCCTTGTTCCCGTGCAAAAAAGAAAAACGAGCGAAGCCGCATTAATGCCAATTAAAAGCAAATAAAGAAATTAACAAAATGGAAAAATTAAGGAATATGTGGAATCTTACAGTAGATGAATTACTTAACAAAGTAACTTGGCCTACTTGGGACCAATTGCGTGAAAGTGCAATCATTGTACTTATCGCGTCGGTAATTTTTGCCGCCATTGTTTGGGTAATAGATTATCTGTTAGGAAATGGATTAACCTTTTTCTACAATTTCTTTAAATAATTAAAATGGAAGTTACAGATCTTCAATGGTACGTGGTGAGAGCCATCTCCGGTCAAGAAAAAAAGGTAAAAGCAAATCTTGAAAGTGAGCTTGAAAAAGCTAAACTTACAGATTATGTGCCTCAGATTCTTATCCCAATGGAGAAAGTATATACCATTAAAAATGGCAAAAAAATTGCCAAAGACAAAAATTATTTCCCTGGATATATCTTAGTGCAAATGAAATTTTATGGTGAAGTTGAAGCAACCATAAAAGGTATCAATGGGGTCGTAGGGTTTTTAGGTTCCAAAGAAGGACCTGTGCCGCTTAGACAGGCAGAAGTTAACAGAATTTTAGGTAATGCAGATGAAAATGGAGCAATCGATCCGGAAGGAACAGAACCATTCATCGTAGGAGAGCCAATCAAAGTAACCGATGGTCCATTCAGTGGATTCAGTGGTGTGATTGAGGAAGTAAATGACGAGAAGAAAAAGGTTAAGGTAATGGTGAAAATTTTCGGAAGAAGAACACCATTGGAACTTAACTACAACCAAATAGAAAAAGAATAAATAAATAGCATAACATGGCAAAAGAAGTATCAGGATTCGTAAGATTACAAGTAAAAGGCGGACAAGCAAATCCCGCACCTCCCATTGGACCTGCTCTGGGCTCAAAAGGTGTTAACATCATGGAGTTTTGTAAACAATTTAATGCGCGTACCCAAGATAAAATGGGTAAGGTTCTACCGGTTTTATTGACAGTGTTCTCTGACAAATCGTTCGAGTTCATTATCAAGACCCCTCCAGTAGCAGTGCAAATTTTGGAGTACACTAAAGTAGCAAAAGGTTCAGCTGAACCAAATCGTAAAAAACTAGGTGAATTAACTTGGGATCAAGTTAAAACAATCGCCGAAGAAAAAATGCCCGATTTAAATTGCTTCGAAGTAGAGTCTGCCATGAACATGGTAGCCGGAACCGCTAGAAGTATGGGTATCACAATCGCAGGAAATAAACCATTTTAAGAGAATAAACAATGGCACTTACAAAAAATAGAAAAATCGTTGCAGCAAAAGTAGATAGCGCTAAAGTTTATTCTTTAGATGAAGCAACTAAAATATTGAAAGGTATAAGTTTCACAAAATTCGATTCATCAGTTGATATTGATGTTCGTCTTGGTGTTGATCCTAAACAAGCTTCACAAATGGTGAGAGGTGTTTCCACCTTGCCACATGGTACTGGTAAAACTATCAAAGTTTTAGTATTGTGTACACCTGATAAAGAAGCAGAAGCAAAAGCAGCTGGTGCTGATTATGTGGGTTTAGATGATTATATCGAAAAAATCAGCGGTGGCTGGTTAGACGTTGACATAATAATTACCATGCCTGCTGTAATGGCAAAGCTTGGTAAATTAGGAAAAATATTAGGGCCACGTAACTTAATGCCAAATCCAAAATCAGGAACTGTTACTCCTGACGTTGCTAAGGCGGTGACTGAAGTAAAAGCCGGTAAAATCGATTTCAAAGTTGATAAAACTGGTATCATTCATGCATCTATTGGTAAAGTTAGCTTTCAACCTAATCAAATCGCGGAGAATGCAGTAGAAATAATGCAAACTCTTAGCAAACTAAAGCCCTCTTCTTCCAAGGGGACTTACTTTAAAAGCGTTTACTTAAGCTCTACCATGAGTCCAAGTTTATGCATTGATATCAAATCAATTCCAGGAATTTAAAAATGAAAAGAGAAGACAAAAACGTAGCAATCGCTCAACTTACCGAGAAGCTTAAAGCTCATGACATTTTGTATTTTGCAGATACTTCAAGTATCTCTGCTAATAATACAAATAGTTTGAGAAGAGAACTTTTCAAAGGGGGCATTCAGATGCAGGTAGCAAAAAATACTTTGATATTTAAAGCTATGCAAAACTCCGGAAAAGATTTTGGTGATTTAGAGAACATTTTAAAAGGTACTACCGCAATTCTAGTAAGCGATAACGCAAAAGCTCCTGCTCAAGCAATATTGAAATTCAGAAAAAAAGGTACTAAACCCGAACTAAAAGGTGCTTATATTGATAGTGCAATTTACATTGGCGACAATCAATTATTAGCATTGAGTACTCTAAAATCAAAAGAGGAAATGATCGGAGAGATAGTTGGATTATTACAATCTCCAGCTAAAAATGTAATTTCTGGCTTAAAGAGCGGTGGTAGCAAAATTGCTGGTATCGTGAAAACTTTGCAAGAAAGAGCAAATTAAAAATTTATTAACAAACAAAAAAAACAATTAAAAAAAATGTCAGATTTAAAAGCATTTGCTGAACAATTAGTTAATCTTACCGTTAAACAGGTAAACGAATTAGCTCAAATTTTGAAAGATGAGTATGGTATCGAACCAGCTGCTGCCGCAGCTGTAGCTGCAGCCCCTGCTGCAGGTGGTGGCGCAGAAGCTGCTGCTGTTCAAACAGAATTTACTGTAATCCTTAAAGCTGCCGGTCCTAACAAATTAAACGTTGTTAAGGTAGTTAAAGATTTAACTGGTCTTGGCTTGAAAGAAGCTAAAGATTTAGTTGATGGCGCTCCAAAACCTGTAAAAGAGAACATTGCTAAAGACGAAGCTGAAGCATTGAAAGCTAAACTTACAGAAACTGGTGCAGAAGTTGAGATTAAGTAATCTCATTTTACGCTAAAAATTTTACCAATAGACCCAGGGAAACCGAGTGGGTCTATTGGTGTTTTATTTAAACAACCTCTCCACTCGGACATAAAAAAATACTAATTTTTAATAAAATTGGCAACAAAAGTTAAACAACCAAAAAGAATCAATTTCGCATCAATTGATAAGGTAATTGATTATCCTGATTTTCTTGACATTCAATTACAATCATTTAAAGAATTTTTTC
Source organism: bacterium (assembly GCA_029945665.1). GTDB lineage: Bacteria > Bacteroidota > Bacteroidia > NS11-12g > UBA955 > JABMMZ01. Next base: position 7,813 of record JAQSCZ010000023.1, read on the forward strand.
AATTAGAAACACACGTAGACAAACGCACAGATGAAGGTTTGTTCAAGGTTTTTCAAGAAAATTTCCCAATTAATGATACCAGAAATATTTTCAATCTTGAATTTTTAGACTATTTCGTGGATCCACCACGTTACTCAATTCAAGAATGCATAGAAAGAGGTCTCACCTACTCGGTGCCTCTGAAAGCAAAATTAAAACTTTCATGTAACGATCCTGAGCACGAAGATTTTGAAACCATCGTGCAAGATGTTTACTTAGGAACAATCCCATACATGACACCTAGCGGAACTTTCGTTATTAATGGTGCTGAAAGGGTTATCGTTTCTCAGTTACACCGTTCACCAGGTGTATTCTTTGGTCAATCATACCATACCAATGGTACCAAATTGTACAGTGCTCGTGTAATCCCATTCAAGGGTTCATGGATAGAGTTTGCTACAGACGTTAATAATGTCATGTATGCTTACATCGATAGAAAAAAGAAATTCCCAGTAACCACTTTGCTACGTGCAATTGGTTTTGAATCAGATAAAGATATATTAAATATTTTCGGACTTGCTGAAGAAGTTAAAGTTTCTAAGTCAGGCTTGAAAAAATACATCGGTAGAAAATTATCCGCAAGGGTACTTCGCACCTGGATTGAAGATTTTGTGGATGAGGATACCGGCGAGGTTGTCTCAATTGAGCGTAATGAAGTTATCATTGAACGTGATACTTTGTTGGAAAATGATCACATCGATGAAATCGTAGAAGCTGGTGTTAAAACCATTATCTTAAATAAAGAGGAAGAAGGAAAAAATGATTTCACTATCATTTACAATACACTTCAAAAAGATACTTCGAATAACGGTAAAGAGGCTGTAGAACACATCTACCGTCAATTAAGGAATACTGATCCACCAGATGAGGAAACAGCACGTGGTATCATTGAAAGATTATTCTTCTCTGATAAACGTTATGACCTTGGTGATGTTGGTCGTTATAGAATTAATAAAAAACTGAATTTAAATACGCCTATGGAGACAAAGGTGTTAACCAATCAGGATATTATTAAAATCATTACTTACCTTATCGAATTAAGTAATAGCCGTTCTGAAGTGGATGATATTGACCATTTAAGTAACAGACGTGTTAGAACAGTTGGTGAGCAATTGTATGCTCAATTTGGTGTTGGTTTAGCACGTATGGCCAGAACCATTCGTGAAAAAATGAACATTAGAGATAATGAGGTGTTTACACCAACCGATTTGATCAATGCGCGTTCGTTGTCTTCAGTTATAAATTCATTCTTTGGTACTAACCAGTTATCTCAATTTATGGATCAAACCAATCCATTGGCTGAGATTACACACAAAAGAAGAATGTCTGCCCTTGGACCAGGTGGTCTTTCTAGAGAAAGAGCTGGTTTCGAAGTAAGAGACGTTCACTATACACACTATGGTCGTTTATGTACAATCGAAACGCCAGAAGGACCAAACATTGGTTTGATTTCATCACTTTGTGTGCATGCTAAAATCAATGGTATGGGCTTTATTGAAACACCTTACAGACCAGTAGAAAATGGTAAAGTAAATGTTCAAAAAGGGGTAGTATACTTAAGTGCCGAGGAAGAAGATGGTAAAATTATTGCACAATCAAACTCACTAACCAACGAAAAAGGTGAATTCCTTTCTGACGAGGTAAAAGCAAGATTTGAAGGTGACTTTCCACTTGTTTCACCAGAGAAATTGAATTTCATGGACGTGGCTCCAAATCAAATTGTTTCTATTGCAGCGTCGTTAATTCCTTTCTTGGAGCATGATGATGCGAATAGAGCCTTGATGGGATCAAACATGCAACGTCAGGCAGTTCCATTGCTTCGTCCACAAGCTCCAATTGTTGGTACTGGATTAGAAGAAAGAATTGCAAGAGACTCTAGAACATTAGTATGTGCAGAGAATAACGGTATTGTAGATTATGTTGATTCAACTGAAATCAGAATCCGTTATGACTTTACAGAAGATGATGAATTGGTAAGTTTCGCAGGTAACATGAAAACTTATAAACTTACTAAATTCTTAAGAACCAACCAAAGTACTTGTGTGAATCTTCGTCCAATTGTTAAAAAAGGACAAAGAGTAGCTAAAAACGAAATACTTTGCGAAGGATACGCAACAGAAGGTGGCGAATTGGCCTTAGGTAGAAACTTAAAAGTGGCATTCATGCCATGGCAGGGTTATAACTTTGAGGATGCGATTGTTATTTCTGAAAAAGTAGTAAGCGACGATTGGTACACTTCACTTCACGTTGATGAATTTGAATTGGAAGTAAGAGATACCAAACGCGGTGAGGAAGAATTAACCAATGATATTCCAAATGTTAGCGAAGAAGCTACAAAAAACTTGGATGAAAATGGATTAATCAGAATCGGTGCTGAAATCAAAGAAGGAGATATTATCATAGGTAAAATTACACCAAAAGGTGAAACTGAACCTTCTCCGGAAGAAAAATTATTAAGAGCTATATTTGGTGATAAAGCTGGTGATGTTAAAGATGCATCGCTTAAGGCACCACCATCAACTGAAGGTGTAGTTATTGATAAAAAATTATTCAGCAGAACGAAAAAAGAAAAAGGTGCTAAAGCTGAAGAAAAAGCTAAACTTGCTAAAAGCGAAGTTGAATATGGTAAAAACATGGAGAAATTAAAAGAAATCCTTGTTCAAAAATTATTCAAAGTTTTAAATGGCAAAACATCTTCAGGTGTTCACAGTGTTTTTGGTGAGGAAATGATTCCTAAAGGAACTAAATTCTCTCTGAAAAATTTAGGTTCGGTAGATTATACCAATGTAAATTATGCTAGCTGGACTTCTGATGCTGAAAAAAACGCAACCGTTAATCAAATTCTTAAAAACTATAAATCAGCTTCGACTGAAATATATGCAACCCATAGAAGAGAGTATTATGCAATAACTGTAGGTGATGAATTACCAACGGGTATATTGAAAATGGCTAAAGTTTATGTGGCGCAAAAACGTAAGTTGAAAGTTGGAGATAAGATGGCTGGTCGTCACGGTAACAAAGGTATTGTAGCAAGAATCGTTCGTAAAGAAGATATGCCATTCTTGGAAGACGGAACACCAGTAGATATCGTATTGAATCCACTTGGGGTGCCTTCAAGGATGAACTTGGGTCAGATTTATGAAACTGTATTAGGTTGGGCTGGTCTTGAATTAGGTTTGAAATTTGCAACGCCAATTTTTGATGGTGCATCTCCTGCTCAAATCGATGAGTATATAGAAGAAGCTAAATTACCTAAAAATGGTCAAGTATATCTATACGACGGCTTATCTGGTGAGAGATTCCACCAACCAACTACTGTAGGTGTAATTTACATGCTTAAATTGGGTCACATGGTTGATGATAAAATGCACGCGCGTTCTATTGGACCATACTCAATGATTACACAACAGCCATTGGGTGGTAAAGCTCAGTTCGGTGGTCAGCGTTTTGGTGAGATGGAGGTTTGGGCGTTAGAAGCATTCGGTGCTGCTAATATCTTAAGAGAAATCCTTACCATCAAATCGGATGATATCATGGGTAGAGCGAAAACTTACGAAGCAATTGTTAAAGGTGACAATATCACACAAATCGGTATTCCTGAATCATTCAATGTATTGATTCACGAGTTAAGAGGTCTTGGTATTGAAATGAGTTTCGAAGAATAATTAAATAGGGAATTTAAAGTTTCACAAACAGTATTAAAAACATCAAATGTCAACTATAAAAAAGAGTCAAAAAATTAAAAGCAACTTTACCAAAATTCGTATTGGTTTAGCTTCGCCTGAAAATATTCTGCAAAAATCGTTTGGAGAGGTTACCAAACCGGAAACCATTAATTACAGAAGTTATAAGCCTGAAATGGGTGGATTATTCTGTGAGCGTATTTTTGGACCAATCAAAGACTACGAATGCCATTGCGGAAAATACAAACGTATCCGTTACAAAGGAATCGTATGCGACAGATGTGGTGTTGAAGTAACAGAAAAGAAAGTAAGACGTGAACGCATGGGCCACATTAAATTGGTGGTGCCTGTTGCCCATATCTGGTATTTCCGTTCATTGCCAAATAAAATTGGTTATTTATTGGGATTAAGTACCAAAAAATTAGACATGGTTGTTTATTACGAACGCTATGTTGTTATTCAAAAAGGGGAGCACGAGACAGTTAATAATTTAGACCTATTAACAGAAGAAGAGTATTTGGATATCTTAGATAAATTACCAAAAGAAAATCAATACCTCGAAGATACAGACCCTAAAAAGTTTGTAGCTAAAATGGGTGCTGAAGCTCTTTGGGAATTATTGAGCAGAACAGATTTGGATGGATTGAGCTATAGCTTAAGAAACCAAGCGGCTACTGAAACCTCTCAACAACGTAAAGCTGAAGCTTTAAAACGTTTGAAAGTAATTGAAAGTTTCCGTTCTGCAAACAGAGACAACCATATCAATCGTCCAGAATGGATGATCTTGAAAATGTTACCAGTTATTCCACCAGAATTAAGACCATTGGTGCCTTTGGAAGGTGGAAGATTTGCAACTTCAGATTTGAATGATTTATACAGAAGGGTTATTATTCGTAACAACCGTTTGAAAAGATTAATTGAAATTAAAGCACCAGAAGTAATTCTAAGAAACGAAAAAAGGATGTTGCAGGAATCTGTAGATTCCCTTTTAGATAATACTAGAAGAGCTAGTGCTGTAAAATCAGAAGGTAACCGTCCTTTAAAATCTCTAAGTGATATGCTTAAAGGTAAACAAGGTCGTTTCCGTTTAAACCTTTTGGGTAAAAGGGTGGATTATTCAGGACGTTCTGTAATTGTTGTTGGACCAAAACTTAAATTAAGTGAGTGCGGTTTACCAAAAGCAATGGCGGCTGAGTTATTCAAGCCGTTTGTTATTCGTAAATTAATCGAAAGAGGTATTGTTAAAACGGTTAAATCTGCAAAGAAAATCGTTGACAAAAAAGAACCTATCATTTGGGAAATATTAGAGAATATTTTAAAAGGACACCCAGTTCTTTTAAATAGAGCTCCAACGCTACACAGATTGGGTATACAAGCGTTCCAACCGAAATTAATTGAAGGAAAAGCAATTCAATTGCACCCCTTAACTTGTACTGGTTTTAACGCGGATTTTGACGGTGACCAAATGGCTGTTCACGTTCCATTGGGCAATGCTGCCATTTTGGAAGCTCAGTTGTTAATGTTGGCACCACACAATATTCTTAACCCTGCTAACGGTTCTCCAATCACCGTGCCTTCTCAGGATATGGTGCTTGGTTTATACTATATTACCAAAGGAAGAAAATCTACACCTGAACAACATGTTGCTGGTGAAGGTATCACTTTCTATTCTCCAGAAGAGGTAATCATTGCATTCAACGAAGGCAAAGCGAACCTTAATGCATTTATTAAATGTAGATTGAAGGATTTGGACGAGAATGGTAAAGAAGGTATTAAAATAATCGAAACCACTGTTGGTAGAGTTATTTTCAATCAAGTAGTGCCAGACGGTGTTGGTTATATCAATCAATTACTAACTAAAAAATCGTTAAGAGATATTATTTCTATTTTCGTAAAAGAAGTAGGGGTAGCACGTACATCTAAATTCTTAGATGATATCAAAGATTTAGGTTTCCACTATGCATTCAAAGGTGGTTTGTCATTTAACTTAAGTTATGTGGCGATTCCAGATGCTAAAGTGAAATTAATTGAGCAAGCTAGAAAAGAAGTTGACGAGATTAAATTTAACTACGAAAATGGTTTCATTACCAACAACGAACGTTATAACCAAGTTATTGATATCTGGACCAGAATTAACTCACAAGTGGGTGAAATTCTATTGAAAGAATTGGCTGAAAATAACCAAGGTTTCAATCCAGTATATATGATGTTGGATTCTGGCGCAAGGGGTTCTAAAGAGCAAATTCGTCAGTTAGGTGGTATGAGGGGATTGATGGCAAAACCACAAAAGAACATTGGTGGTGGTGTCGGTGAGATTATCGAGAACCCAATTTTATCTAACTTTAAAGAAGGTTTATCAGTATTAGAGTACTTTATCTCTACCCACGGTGCTCGTAAAGGTTTGGCGGATACAGCGTTAAAAACTGCCGATGCTGGTTACCTTACACGTAGGTTGCATGACGTTGCTCAAGATGTAATTATAACAGAATTTGATTGTGGTACTTTAAGAGGTTTGGCTTTAACAGCATTGAAAGACAATGACGATGTTGTGGAAAGTTTATACGAACGTATCTTGGGTAGAACAGGTTTATATGATACTTACCATCCTGAAACCAATGCTTTAATAGTTGAAGCAGGTTCTGAAATTACTGAGGAATTGGCTAAAGAAATTGAAAAAAGTGGTATCGAAGAAATGGAAATTCGTTCTGTATTAACTTGCGAAACTAAAAGTGGTGTTTGTGCTAAATGTTATGGCAGAAACCTAGCAAATGGTCGCATGGTGCAGATGGGTGAGGCAGTAGGTGTTATTGCGGCTCAATCAATTGGTGAGCCAGGTACACAGTTGACATTGCGTACATTCCACGTGGGTGGTACTGCAAGTAGTATTGCTGCTGAATCTCAAATTATTTCTAGATTCGAAGGTATTGTTAGTTTCGATGAATTGAAAACAGTAACGATTGAAAAGGTAGATGAAGAATCAGGTGAAAAAGTAGCCGCAGAAATTAACTTAAGCAGAAGTGCTGAAGCAAGAATTCTAGAGCCTAAAACCAAGAATATTTTAGTTACTTTCAATATTCCTTATGGATCATTCGTATACATTAAAGAAGGTGATAAAGTTAAAAAAGGCACGAGAATTTGTTCTTGGGATCCTTATAACGCGGTAATCCTTTCTGACTTAGCTGGTAAAATTAGCTATGAAAATATTATAGATGGTATCACTTTCAGAGAAGAAAATGATGAGGTAACTGGTTATGGTGAAAAAGTAATTATCGAAACAAAAGATAAAACCAAATCTCCTTCAATCAAAATCATTGGTAAAGACAAAACAATTTTAAAAGAAATTAACTTACCAGTTGGTGCTCACATCTCTGTTAACGATGGCGCGTCAATTAAAGCAGGTGACATTATTGCAAAAATACCGCGTTCTGCGCGTGGTACACGAGATATCACAGGTGGTTTGCCACGTGTAACTGAATTGTTCGAAGCGCGTAATCCATCGAATCCAGCGACAGTATCTGAAATTGATGGTGTTGTAACTTATGGTGGTATTAAACGTGGTAACAGAGAAGTAACCATTACAAGTAAAGATGGCGAGCAAAAGCATTATATGATTGCTTTATCTAAACATATTTTTGTTCAGGATAACGACTTTATTAAAGCTGGTTTGCCATTGTCTGATGGAGCAATTACTCCACAAGATATTTTGAGAATTCAAGGTCCTACTGCCGTACAACGTTATATCTTGAATGGTATTCAAGAAGTATACCGTCTGCAAGGTGTTAAAATCAATGATAAACACATTGAGATTATTGTAAGACAAATGATGCAAAAAATGGAGGTTATCGAGCCAGGTGATACGCACTTCTTAGAAGGTGAAATCGTTGAGAAGTTTGAATTGTTCAAAGAAAATGATTGGGTATATGACCGTAAATTAGTGCTTGATGCTGGTGATTCTGAAAAATTAAAAATTGGACAAATTATTTCTCTAAGAGAATTGAGAGAAGAGAATAGTTCACTGAAACGTCAGGATAAAAAGCAAGTAATGGTTCGTGATGCTGTAACTGCAACTGCAGATTCAGTATTGCAAGGTATTACAAGAGCATCATTAGCAACACGTAGTTTCATGAGTGCGGCTTCGTTCCAAGAAACAACCAAAGTGCTAAATGAAGCAGCTATTGCAGGTAAAGTAGATGAAATGCGTGGATTGAAAGAAAACGTTATTGTTGGTCACTTAATTCCTGCGGGTACTGGTATGCGTGCATACGATGGTATCATTGTAGGTAGTCAAGAAGAATATGACCGTTTAATGGCATCCAAAGCAGAGGGCGAAGCAGCTAAATTAGCAGCGAACTAATCGTCAAAAATTATAATAAAAAAAACCTCCGAAATGTTTCGGAGGTTTTTTTTTTGAAGAATCGTTTTTCTCTTAATTAATATTAAAGCTTAAAGGTATAATACACCATACCCTAACTTTCTGTCCATTCTGTTTGCCTGGGTTGAACCGTGGCATTTTTTTTACGAGTGCAATTGCTGCATCGTCTAATACTTTATAGTGGCTAGATTTCGAAACACTTATTTGCTCGAGCGAACCATCAGTGTTTACAACAAATCTGATTTCACAATCTCCTTCCAATTCATCGATTCGGGCTGCTTCAGGATAAATCAAATGGTCTTCTATAAATCGGTCAAAGGCGTCTTGACCACCAAAATAGGATGGTAATTCTCCCTCGTATCCATAAGGATCCATTACGCCAGGGCCTTTTTCAGGTCCTGCAGGCTGCGAAGGTCCACTTCCGTTAGGATCTGAAACAATTGTTAGACTAAAAGGACCATTGTCAATTGGGGTAAAATTGGTGTTAGGGTTTGGTTTCAAAACTTCTGTTCTTGTAGTGTCAATTTCAGTAGACAATAAAGTTGAATTTGTAGGATGCGAAGCTGATTTGGGCGGATTGCGAACAGGTGTTTTTAATGTTTTTATTTCGTCTTTTAAGGGTTGAATTGGGGACATCGGTTGAGATATTATGACCGTCGGTTCCTTAATGGTTTCAATTATTAAGCCTAAACTTCTAAGAATGGCGGGCATAAAAAAGACAGAGATAAAGAAACCACTGCAAATAAATAAGGCCCTTAGTTGATTCTTTTCTGCGGTCTGTCGTAAGATGAAAGCACCGTAATTTTTGTTTCTGTTGTCAAATACAATTTCGTCCATTGAGAGGACGTGGTAATTAATTTTACTTTCCATAACATTTTTTGATTTTTATAATACAATTGATTTAAAGTTGAATACAAGATTTGAGTAAAAAGTAAATTTAAATAATACATAATGTTTTGATTTATATTGACAACGTAAATGGTGGATTTTATATTGTCATTATTTAGTCATATTCATAAAAGATATTTTAATTCAGAACTGTTGCCATACAATATTTTCTCAAATTAAATTTGTAGCTTCGCATCCTTGAAGGATAAAATTGAAATAACAGAAGAGCAATTGGTTTTTGCATTAAGAAGCAAAAGCACTGTTGCCTTCGAAATATTATACGATAGATATTCAGCTTTGATTTATGGTATTATTAACAAGATAGTAAATAATACAGAATTTGCAGAGGATGCTACCCAAGAAACGTTTATAAAGATTTATAATAATATTGAAAAGTTTGACGCCACTAAAGCAAGATTTGCTACTTGGTTAATCAATATCGCGCGTAATACAGCCCTTGATGTGATTAAATCTAAAAACTATAATCACTCGGCTAAAAACCAAAATGTAGAAGATGTCGTAAATACTGTAGACAGACAAAAACAAACCCAAGTAGCAGTTGATACAATAGATGTAAAAAAACATGTTGGCTTATTAGAGCCTGATTTACAATTATTGGTTGAATTGTTCTATTTCAAAGCCTATACCCAGCAGGATATAGCTGATGAACTGAATATGCCACTTGGAACTGTCAAAACTAAAATGAGAAAAGCACTGGAAGTATTACGTAAACATTACCTTGACAAGCCATGACACTAGAAGAATTAAAAAACGGGGACCAATTGAACCTTTATTTAATGGGGTTATTGCCAGAGCAGGAAGCATTGGAAGTAGAAAATTTATTGATTAATAATCCTGAGTTATTAATTGAAAGCAAGGACACAGAAGATGCTCTTCTAGGTTACGCGAATGAATTTAGACAAACTCCTCCACCATCATTAAAATCTAAAATAATGGGAGAGATAGAGACGCTTAATCAAGCGAACATTGTAACTCAAAAAGCACCAATAGAAATAAAAAAGAGTTTTAATTGGTACAGTATTGCAGCGAGTGTTTTACTTTGTGTGAGTGTTGGCTTAGGTTATACATTGGTTCAGAAGAATGCAAGAATAGATGATTTGACTGCTAAAATAGTTGCTAATGATTTACAATTAGCCGAAAATAATTCAACAACAGCCTCTTATCGCGAAACACTCAATAGTTTGTATCAGAACGACGTGCAACAGGTTAAGTTAAAAAGTACAGATACAGCTAAGAATGTATTCGCAACTTTCTTTTACAATAAATCAAAAAAACAACTGTTGATACACCAAGGTAATTTAGAGGAAAGAAGAGATGGTATGCAATATCAGGTTTGGGCGCTTATAGATGGCAAACCGATCAGTGCAGGGGTATTCGATGCTGCATCAGATTCAGATTCTTTAAAAGTGATAAAAACTGATTTAAATGCCCAGTTGTTTGCAGTTAGTATTGAAAAGCGGGGAGGAGCAGAAACTCCAACACCTGAGCGTATCATATTGATCTCTGGGAGGATTTAAACTACGCTGTTGTCGTGATTATGAGCAACATTTTTAAATTGGTGCAATCTTTTTTAATTGAATTTGCGGATAAGATAAGCTAACAGAAACAAAGTTATTTCCGGAATTGTTTTCTAAATTATTCCTTTAGTTAGCTCCATAAAATTAATCCATTACAATCAATAATTAAGGCCCATTTTAATAAAAATATTGGTGCATTGATAGATAAATTATTTGGATATAATTGGAATCCAAATATCCTCCTCCGAATTTGGGTCATTGTATTTGTATAATTCACCAAGTATTTCGAAATGGGGACGTATATCTAAGTTATAGTTAGAAGCGGGCAACCATTCCATGAAAATGTAGTTGTAGATTTCTGATGCATTTGAGGCATCGCCAATGAAATGGAAAACAGCATATAATCCTTCAGGTATAACTAAGGTGGACATACCGCTTGGTACGTTCTCGAAATTTGGAACTTCGCGACAAGCCCATTTTTCAAATGGATTATTCGGACTAAAATTTTTGAAAAAATCGATAGGATAAAGTTGCACTGAATATAATGTCGTGCCTATCGCGTTCTTAATTTCATTGCGCAGTGGCATAAAATGGTTCCATAACGTATAAGTGGAATTGTCGTTGAAAGAAATTGTTCGGTAATGTCCAACCAGGTTTTTTGTAGCAATGGTATGAAATGTTGGCTGTGTTTGCATAACGGAAATTGAAATTTTAATTATTCCTGCAAAGATAATAAATTCTATATTGGATTTGTAATTATCTAAATATTTAACAAACCTTCAATTCTTCTACTATTTGTCTATTAATGCTTTGTGCTCATGAAATTGATTCTCTTTTTCGGACCATTGTGATAGTATGTTGACTTATTAATTATATTTGTAAAAGTGTCTTTTTGATATCGTTGTATTCATGTTTAAAAAATGGAATTTTATATTTGTTCTCTCCTTGATTGCTTGCAAGAGCGTAAAAATTGTAGATGTTACAGAGATTGTGCAGTTAAGATTAATTAACCATCATAACGATTCATGCTCAGAATTGTGTAGCCGCTTTGTTTTCTCTCATGTACCTTGCGATTCTCTGTTGATTAGAGATAAGTTTGGGAAACTACTTCCCTTATCGGAGCCAAAAAATATTTATGATTCTGCCTGCATTACATGCGACGCGTTTAACAAAGGCGATGCTTTTATAACTTTAGTGACTTTTGCGGAAAAGCAATTTTCAATTACTATTGATGCCGCAGGAGGAGTCATTATTTCAAACAATGGTTGCACAAAACCAAAGCAATACCTATTGAAAAAATATAAAGACAGCGCACAATCTGTTGCATTCTGGAATAAATTAAATGCCAGCACTGGTCGATTGGTTTTTTATACAGCTATTGAGGCTTATAGTCCGCCCTATTTTTTAAGTAACACTTTAGATTCATTTGTATATGATTTGTCGGATTTTTGTTCCAGCAAAGAACAAGCGGAGGAACGACAGTTTATGCAAACCATTTATACAAAATATGTAAAGGCACAGATTTCACCGAATCCTTTTGAAGAACAATTTGAATTTACTTTGGCGGCAGGTAAAATTAGTGGAATGTTACAATCTGAAACATTTGTATTAACTTTTTTTGATGATATGGGCCATAATTTAAAGTCTAAAATAATCAATTTAGATACACCACATGCGTTCTCATTTCCTTTGGTGCCTAGCGGTAAGACTATTTATTATAAAGTGGCTTGGGGTGACTATTCGATTGGTGGGCAAATAGCTAAAAGATAGTTTAAAAAAAACATACCAATCGGTATGTTTTTAAATTCGGATATAAATATGGCGTCTGGCCTTTGTAAAATTCATCAAACGTTAGTGTTGAAGTGGGCGTTTTTTTATCATGCCCCCTTTGGTGTCTTTTACACTGTTCATTACGACAAAAGCATTCGGGTCGCACTTCTCAATTTCGGTTTTTAGTTTGTTTAGTTCTAGCCGCGTGATTACAGTGTAAATAATGTCTATCTCGTGGGTTTCACCGCCTTTCCCATATCCGCGTTTGCCACTGTAAATCGTTGCACCACGTCCAAGTTTATTTACTATCATGTGTCTTATTGTATCGCTATGAGGAGATATGATAGTGACACCTATGTATTCGTCGATACCCTCTATTATAAAGTCGAGTGTTTTGGAAGCAGCCAAATAAGTAATCATGGAATACAACGCATTTTCTATGCCTAGCAAATAAGCTGCAGCAGAGAAAATAATGATATTAATTAATACAATAACATCGCCAATGGTGGTGCCAAATTTCCGACTCAAAAAAATGGCCAATACCTCGGTTCCATCAATTACAGCGCCACCTCTAACAGATAAGCCAATGCCTGCACCTAAGAAAAAGCCACCAAAAACGGCAACCAATAAACTATCGGACGTAACATTTGGAAAATTTACAGTTGCAATGCAAATTGCTAAACCTGTAATGGCTAAAGCTGTTTTTATAGCAAACTGCTTGCCCATTATTTTATAACCTAAAATGACAAAGGGAATATTAATGCCTATAATTAATATGTACAAAGGCCAATGAGTGATTGCTGAAATTAAGAGCGAGATACCAGTGGCACCACCATCAATAAAATGATTGGTTAACAAGAATCCTTTAAATCCAAATGAGGCTGAAAAGATGCCTGCTAAAATGAGAATAAAATCTTTGACACGCCTTCTGAAATTAATAATGTACTCGCGATAACCTCTTGCAATTTCATATTTTGAGTACCGACCTTGTGTATCATATTTTTTGCGATTCGTTTGCAAGGTAGCACGCAGAACAAGTTTGGTCCAGTATGATTTCATAAAATAAATTTGATGAATGCCAAAGATAGGTAGTTCATGCTTTCAAATAATAGTTTTAGTTTTTAAACCAAAGTTATTAAATAAGTATCAACTAGGAGGCTTGTGAATAGTATTTATTTTTAAGCACTTCATACACCCCATCCCATAAGGCAAGGCGTTTTTGTAAGGATTGAATAGTGGCTTGTTCCACCTCCTGCCATATTTTTTCATCATCGCCACACAAGTTGGCTGTCATTTGTAGGGCTAGGTGACTGTGGTGGTCGCCATCTACTTCAATATGGCGTTCTAAATAATATTTGAAAATGGAAATTTCATTTGGAAAATTTTGGTGCATATCATTCACCAAACTTAGAAACATCCCTGGAATTAAATCTTCTCTTCCAAATGTAAAAATAGCCGATTGTAGATACGCTTTTTTACTATTAATAATGTCGAAAGTATAGTTTACAAATTGCTGAGCGGCTTCGGGTGTTTCAGATTTTTGATAAGCAGTTTCAAATTGATTAGAAACTTTTAATTGTCTAATAAAATTTTGGATGTGTGTGGTATCGGCTCCACACTGTTCCATGGCCGAAAGATACAGTTCGAAATGACTTTTACGCACACCGTTCATGTCGACATCGGCTTCTTCGCCTACAACAATTTCATTGATTAAGAATCGGGTATCTGCATGGCCGACAGGAAACCAAGGCACTTGGGTACAGGTTAATTCGTTTTGTAAAGTTTTAAGTAATGACATAAAATCCCATACGGCATAGACATGGAATTGCATAAATATTTTAAGGTCTTCAAGGTCTTTGATGTGGTTGTAAACCGGATGCTTTATAATTTGTTGGCGGAGGGGTTCAATGTTATTTTGAAGGCGGAGAATCGAATCGTTCATGTATAAATGAATAAACATAGATTGTAAAAATATGTTTGCAATTACTTTGAAAAATTATTCTCCATATTTTATCGCCAACGCCATTTGACCTGCATGGTAGGCGGTATGCGATACAATGCGACCTAGTGCCTCAGCTTTGGTTTTCTCGCCAAATTCTTTGGTCGAAACAACGCTAGACCAATCAGTGTCTTTTTGCAGTTCAATAATGGTTTGTAAAGCTTTCGCAGCATATCTAACATAATCCTTTAATGCTTTTAAATCCGTCCATTCGCCAGAATCATGTTTGGCAATGACTGTTTGTGCGCTAACTTTAATGTCATTTGCACCAAACACATTCTTTGCAAATAGCAGTTCAACATCGGCAATGTGCCGGATCAAAAAGCCAACAGAATTTGGCGACTTCCCTAGTTTTTTCTTTAAATCTGATTCGGCTATTGCTTCTATTTGGTTGGAGAAGCGAGTGCGGGCTTCAATCCATAAATTGATTAATGCAATGTTGATTTCTGACATAACACAAAATTAATTGTAAATGTTTATTGAATATATGACGAAATGCAGTTTTAGGATGATTTGTTAAGATTCAATATTTTATTTTGGTTTTTTGAATTGTCAACTCACAAGTTTTTTGCCAAAGTAAAATGAGCAAGATTTATATAAAATTGGTGAATTTTGATAGTAACATAATAGCAATATAAAATCCTACACCATATAGGGTCCATTTGCCAATTTCTCTGGCTTTGGTATTGTAGCCGTTGGCTTTAAAGTTAGCAGCAAAGCCTATTTGAATGCCGCCAGGTAATAAGAAACAAAGCACTTTCCAAATGTTGCCCAATGGTTCGTTGGCTTTTTCGTCTTTGTATTCCTGCTCAGCTTGTAAGGCTTGTGAAGCGCCTGCTAAGTAGGCTTTAGAAAGGTCGCGAGAATTAAGTTCGGCATTCGCAGCTTCAAGTGCTTCGGCTTGGTAATCGCCCCCGGGACTGTTAATGATTTTTAATAACTGCTCGTTGGTTTTCTTTTGCATCACCTTATTAAATTGATTTGGCATGGCCTTTATTTTTTTACGATTCTAATTAGTAAAAGGGAAGATATAAATGTAAGAGGTGTAAAAACAAATTTTTCGAAATTGGTTTTAGCAAATAAATTGCCAATTGTATTCAATGCAAATAGAAACACAAATAGCCAAAGCATAATGGTTATAAATCTTGGCGATAAGGGTAATTTTAAATAGTTAACCTTTATCAAGAGCAAAAGAATAAGCAACAGATTAATGAATAGCGAGACTCCTTCGAACTGGTACATGTCTTTTTCATTTTTAAGTTTCCCTGCCCATACAATCGTGTAAGGAATCATTTGTGTAATAATTAGTAGATGAAACAATATTACTAGGCCAAGTAATACCAGCATAGTTTTAGTTGCTTGTTGAGGTGTCATAAATGCTTAATTGAATGACAATTTTAAGGCTTTTTAGTTTAAAAATAAAATCCATAGAGTTTAAATTTAAAAATCAATTTTGTAAATGTATTGTAAACTAATAATAACATACCACTTGGTATGTTTTTATGTTTTGTGCTTAAATGATAGTTGAATCATTTGTTTTAGTACAGCAGTATCGATGTCTTCTAATTGTTTAATATAAATGCAGCTTTTACCTGTTTTATGTTTGCCGAATTTTGATAAAAGCCCATCGCGACCTTCGAAACCAGAACCCAAATACAATGAAATGGCATTGGCTCTTGCAGCCAATCCAATAAGAGGCGCACTTCCCGAATGACCGCTGTCGTAGGTGTAATCATAACTGCCAAAACCAACAATAGCGTTACCCCACATTTTGGGCGCTAGGCCGGTTTCTTGTTCCATGAAAGATATAATTGTTTGCGTGTCTTTGCGTTTTTTTTCGTCGGCTATACCTTGTAGATAAACCTCAACACTATTTTCTGTTTCGGTCGTTTTGTTTTTTGCCATGGAATGCTTGGATTAATTTGCTAAAATAATATATTTTAAAATGATGGACAACGCATATTTAAGGTTTTAAATCCCCACTAAGCTTTTAAAAGCCTCAATGAATTCTGTAAGCTCAATCTTGGTTATTTCATCAGTGATTTCTCCTACTGGACTAATTTTCCCTTTGATCCCTTGAATTAACAAACAGGTCTTATTATTAAATCGTGCTTCAATGGTTTGCAAAATCATTTGTAATTCTTCGTGACCCTTACTGCCCTGAGCGGAAGCTGTAATTATGCCAAGTGGTTTATTGGAAAATACGGTAGTAGAAACGCACCATTCAATGATGTTTTTCAGTCCGCTAGGAATACTGAAAACATATTCGGGTGTGCAAATAATAACACCATCTGCCCTTTTAACTAATTCGCGAAATTCGAGTATTGAATCAGGCGTGTTTTGTAAACTTAAATCAGCATCAAAATGCGGTAAAGTTTTTAGGTCATTGTAGATGGTTAAGTTGAAGTTTGCAGCTGTTTGCAAGTTAATGTACTCCATCAATTTTAGATTTGAAGAAGCCTGACTGGCGCTGCCTACTATTGCTAGAATATTTTTTTTCAAGAATTATAGTTGCTTTTGTTTTGTTTTGATTCCGTTTTTAAAATAGTTCATGGGATAAGGTTTGCCATGTTTATCATAAGTTAGTAAAACTCCATCTTTATTTGTGCCTTGGTTCATTGATTTTACTTAAATGTCAAAATTGGAAATCACATTCCGGAGTATATTGATTTTGAATTATTTTTTTGAGGATAACAATTTGACCTAAATGATAATGCATATGCTCGATAATGCCATGAAGATTCCGATAATAATTGCCGTATTTTTCTTCTGATAAATAGACCCATAGCTGATTTTCTGGTAATTGTTCAATGTAATTTGCAAACTGTTCGGCTTCTTGCCAACACCTGTTGAGCATTGCTTTCCAATCATTTTGATTGTGAATAGGAGGGTGGTTGAAACTCAATTCATCTTTGGCGTTCAATGTTTCACCCGCAAATACTTTTAATACAGCACTTACATAATAGTTAGTATGGTAAACCAAGGTGGCAATGGTATTGAAATTTTGGATTTGCGTGGTTGCCTGCTGCCAAGTGATGTCATTGGTTACATCTTTCATATTCGTGCAAGTCCAATTACCTCCGCTTATAATTTCTCTAAAATGCTTAGCGATCTGTTGTGTCAATTGCATACGTTATTCTGGTCTTATTTGTAAAGCTAACGATGGAGGTGCAACATTGCAATAAGAGGTCGTAATGGCATCTATAAATAATTCGTTTTGCACCATGTTTAGGTCGATATTTGTCCAACCTTGTAACCCCCATTTATTGGGTACTGGGAATATACTCCCTTTTGAAATTATGGTAAATACATCTTGGTCGATTGTATTCAGTTTTACCGTAGCCCGATTTTGCTCAGGATTATAGGTAGCAAATATTTTTTTGTTAACCTTAAAGGCTATGTTAACAAAGTGAGGTGCTTCAATTGTTTGAGGAAAGGAGAGGGCCAGTTTTTTAAATTCGTTGAAATCTATCATGCACTAAATGTAATTTTTGGTGTTTTTATTAATCGTCCATTTTTTTGTATAAAGTTTTATTCATTAATACGCTTTCTATAGTGGCATTAATTCTATTTACTTTAGTTTCTTCGCGTTTCGCGGCATATATCCAATTTACGAATTCTTTTTGATAGCGCAATTTCAAGGACATAAATTTTTGATGAGCCAAAGTATCCACCAATAAACAATCAATTAATTCTTGTGGAATTTCGAATATTGTATGGTCGGCATAAAGTATCAGACGGACGCTGTCTCCGGCTTGTTTTTTAATTTTTTTTCTGATGGTCGCATTAATTGGCATAAACAATTTGCCATTGCCCATCGGTGCTAATCCGAAATTATTAATCTCAAAGCCATCGATAGTACCCTTCACTTTTACCCAACCGAATGGTTTGCTTTTGTCTTGTAATATTTCAGGAATAGCGGCATAGGTCCACCCACCTTTGCCAGGGTATTTTTCTAGTAAATAAGTGTGGTCGACTAATGGCTGCTCCATAATTTAAATTTATAGTATTTAGTTATGCATTGCGAAGTTCAAATTTAAAATGAGCTATTTGAAAAAACTAAAAGGATTGGGTTCTAATCCAATGACCCTTTCTTTTTTCATAAAAGTTTTTACCACCTTGACTGCCCATGTTGCAATTGCAATCTTCGCGAAATTCTACGATTACTTTTTTTCTATCCAGTGAAATTAAGGGGAATGAAATATGATAGACAATATCCTTGTCACATGCTGAATCAACAAAAGATGAATAGACAGAAGTACTCCTTCGTGGCGACCAGTGCAAAGCGTTCGGCAAAACAGTTTTATCCTTGTACAATAATTTTTGGCGTTCAATAAATGCAATATCATCTGTATTGAATTTGCTTTTATAATCTGGAGTCCATTTGGTGTCGGTGAATTTCCAACAAACGACATCTACATGTAAACTATCATCCGCAATTATTTCATTAAGGATGGTGTATAGTTCTTTTTCATTGATGTCTCCACTAGGTTGGCAGGCATTGAGCGCTATTATGGAAGAAATAATTATAATACAATATAAAGCTGGTTTCATGTTTTTAATCTGCAATTTTAATAATGACGTTTCCCGTTTTTTGTCCCGATTCAACATAACGGTAGGCATCTTGAATTTGTTCCAATTTATAGGTGCGATCAATCACCGGTTTAAATCCACCTTTTTCAATCATTTCTTTTAAATAAAGTGCATCTGCCTTAGTCATGGTTGGTATAGGGAAAAGTACTTTTTTCCCTCCCAACAAAGGAGTGAATAAAGCATACCATATATTCTCTGCGTTTTTCCCCAATTCTGTTGAAATGTAGCAGCCTTTATCTACCAATAATTTTTTGCAAATACCAAATGAACTTTTGCCAACAGCATCCAAAATAAAATCAAATTTTTTAGTTGTCTGTGTGAAATCTTGGGTTTGATAATCAATCACAGTATCGGCTCCTAAGGATTTTATTAATCCGACATTTTTTGTATTGCATACGGCGGTCACTTCAACACCCATGTATTTTAAAAGTTGAACGGCCGCTGATCCAATTGCACCAGTGGCACCATATACCATAACTTGCTGTCCCTTTTGAATTTTACTGGCTCGAATTTGGTTGAGGGCATAGTGAGCGCCTTCTGTTATAGGCGCTGCTTCTTCAAAATTCAAGGCAGCAGGGATACTTGCAATTGCATCGGTCTCCGAAATGCATAAATACTCTGCATGTCCTCCCATCCGTTTGTCGTTATATCCAAATATGCGATCACCAATTTTAAAAAGAGTCACGTCTTTCCCAATACCTGCAATCACACCTGCAAATTCGCAACCTAAAATCGGATAAGTTGGCTTTAACAAGCCAGTCCAAAACCGTGAAATAAAATATTCAGCACTTCGAAACCCCGAATCGGTTCGATTCACGGTACTTGCCATGACCTTTACTAATACTTCGTTGTCTTTTGCAACAGGTATTTCTACTTCCATTAGTTGTGCAACTTCTGGCGGTCCGTATTGTTTGTATATTGCTGCTCTCATCTTATTGTATTCGCTGCCGTTGGTTTATTGAATTTTATTCTGTTGCCTTTCCAAGTACTATAATTGCCCGAAGCATCCATAATTGAGAATTCAATTTCAAACGCTGTTCCTTTTCCAAAATCAAATGCACCCGAACACATGCCATGACCAATTTCTATGGATTTTTTATCTGCTTGAACATAATAGGTACTTTGTTTGTGCGTCAATAAATTTTTGACGGTGGCCTTTATTAAGTATTCTGAACTATCTAATACTGGACATGAAAACTTTACATTGATTTCTGGACCGCAACCATATTGAATAAAAGTCTTTTTTAGTTCCTTTGGTCGCACTTTGAAAATAGGTTTGATAGTATCTATACCAGCTATAACAGTATAGGTAACTAACTCGTTTTGTTTTTCTTTTTCATTCCACCGATTTAGATACTCGTATTCTGGCAAGCTATCGATAGTGAGTGTATAGGTTTGTCCAACTATTAAAGGTGATTCTGGAAATAATACAGCTTGCGTTAAACTAAATTGACCAACGCGTATTTCCTTCACGATCAATTTTATTTGAGAGGTATTGCTCTTAAGACATACAGCATATTTTTTATTTATATTTTTTATGACCTCTTGACTTTCTCCGTAACCATCAATGACAAAAATTGAGTTAGTTTTAATAGTGTTTCCAATTGGAAAGGCACTTAATCTATTCCATGAACACATACATTGAATGCTATTTGTAAAAAATATAGTCAGGATAAAGATGCTAATTGTTTTCATCAGTTTGTGTTTATTTATTGCGCACGCATTTTATTGCCTTTGGGTTCGTGTGTAACTTCTGCTAAACCCAAAGCTTCCATCAATGGAGGAATGTACATGCCAAAACGGCCGCGTAGTCCTTTTTTCATACCATACCAACCACCCACTGGGTTTTTTTCAGAACGACCCCATGCTTCAACGGTGCCTTCTTTAGCAGGCTTTTGTTCATCTGCACTTCCTAGTTCCATCCAGTCGCCATGTTGCTTTAGCATCTGGTGCAAGTCGTTTAAACAATCCAAGTTATAATGCAATACTGTTTTGCCAACTGTGCAAACTAAAATTTCTTTCCCATCTTTGGTGTCTACATGCATGGTGTAATCACTCGATAATGGCGGTGTTTTTAATGCCATTGGTTGTTCTTTGGTGCCAATTTTAAAACTCATAATATTTATTTTTGATTCAATTGATTTAATATTTTTTAATGATAATTACGCCAACAACAATAAGCATTAAGCCAAGAATTTTATAGGTATTAATGGATGACTGTTGGGCAACTAATACATTGAAATGTTCGAGCAAGATGGAGATGAGCATTTGGCCTGCTACCACTAAGCCAAAGGTTAAGCCTGGTCCAAGCTGTGGAAAGGCTAGTACAATAACAGTAACATAAAATGCCCCTAATAAACCTCCTAGCCAAATATACATTGGAGTGGCTTTCAATCCTGAAATTGAAACATTTTGTTGGGTAATTAAGAGGTATAAAACTAAGCCAACTAAACCTATTACAAATGATATCATTGAGGCATGCACTGCACTACCTCCCGCTTTGCCAAGTTTGGTATTTAACCCAGCTTGTATAGGTAAAATAGCGCCTGCAGCAAATGCTAATAGTATCCATAATGTTTTATTCATCATCTTTTTTTTAATTTGATTTAATGATTTTAATCGTCTGATTGCTTATGCGTAAAAAATATAAACCCGTGCCTAGGTTTGACAGATCGATTGTCGGTGAAACTGCATTTATTTGACCACTTGTCATAATCTGCCCAAGTGGTGATAAAACAACAAATTCACATATTTCATTTGGGTTTAAATTGATGGATATTATGCCGTTAGTTGGATTCGGTGAAGCACGGTATAGCTTGCTAGAATTATAAATGGTGGAGGTACTTAAAGTGGCACACCCTATTTTGCCATGTATAGAATATTGAGAAACAAAATTCCATATTACCTCGCTTGCATTGATATCTCTGTTAGTGCCTATTCCCGAGCCATCATTCGCACCTGGCCATGTATGTTTGCCATTCACAATTTTGTAATGCATTACAGCATTGCAAAAAAGCCCATGGTCGTAAAAGTGTGTTTCTACTGTGCAACCATCTGTTGTATTAATATTGGGCAGCAAATTAATACTTGCATTTGAATCGGTTTGGTTAAATCGCTTCCAATAAGCCAACGTACTATCAATAGGTAACGAATAGGTCTCACCAGTGTAACGAATAATAGGGTCGTTTGTACCGTGAATTTGTATGATAGGCATTGGGTGGTTTGGATCGCAATGATTAAAAGTTTCGGGTGTCATAGAACCACAAACAGAGCCAATAGCAGCTATTTTTTCGCCCATTTGGCAAGCCAATTCAAAGCTAAAAAAACCGCCGTTGGAATAGCCTGTACTATAAATTCTTGTTGTGTCAATTTGATAGCTAGCGCTCAAGGTATCAATCATAGCCCTTGTAAATCCAATGTCGTTAGCAGTGCTACCAATGGTCCATCCACCAACATTCCAATGTGTCACATTATTCATTAAACTGCCTTGGGGATATACCAAAATAAAATGAGCGGTATCGGCTATTTTTCTAAAATCACCGTAATCCATTTGGTCAACTGCATCCATGTTGTAACCATGAAAACAAAAAAGCAGAGGAACCTTAACATTGGTGTTATAAGAACTTGGGATGTAAAGGATGTAACTTCTTTTTATGCCGTTTACCTCCATGTTTTTTGTGATGGTTTGTTGCGCAGACACCATATTTAATAAGAATGTAAGACTGCAAAAGAGACCGATCAGTATGTTTTTTTTCATGGCTAAATAGGTTAACTATAAGGATTCAAATGTAATCAATCTACTTACAATATTTAGTTGCAAATATTGTAATTGGTCTATTCTAATTTGAGAATAGTCGTTTTAATTGTGGTGGTTTTAAGTCAACTTTTTTTGCCCTATTAATTACTTAAGTTTAAACTCAGCTCGCATTTCATAACGAATTTTTATTTTTTCGAAATTGGGCGATGCGGCTACTTCATTGTTGTCACTTTCCTTATAATAACTGGTGGAATTGCTTAATAAGGCATTCGAATTATACCCATAATCATTGCTTTCAATTTCTTGTATCAATAAAGCTTCACCCAATTCTTCTCCTATACTTTTGGCAAGATAGTCTGCTTTAGCTTTACTAGCGATAAGGGCTTTTGTTTTTACATCTTTACGCAATTGCTCCATATCGCTATGGCTGGTTTTGGTGATATTGAAATAGTCCAATGCTTTATCATTTATTCCATTAACAAGTTGGTCTAATTTTTCTGAGACATTAACTTTTATGGTATAAGATATGGTGCCCATAAAGTCGGGTTCGCTCTTGCGTTTTTTATACCAATAGTAGTCCCAACGCTCGCTGCCAGAATATCCAGAAATGCTAATGTTACTGTCAACTATACCAACTGTTTTGCACAGTTTTAAAAATTCCGCCTTGATACTTTCAAGTTTTACTTTTTGCTTGTTCGCATCTAAATATTCTTTTAAATTGAAGGTCATATAAATTTGATTTGGCACAACCTCCATTTCCGCACTACCTGTAACTTCAATTTTTTTAGGATTTTCTTTTTGGTTGCTATTACTGCTGCAAGCGTTTAGTACAAGGGCTGCACCGATGCAAATAAGGGCGAGGTTGAATGAATTTTTCATATGGTTAAAATTTGATTTTATAAGATTGAATACGATGACCAAGTAAAAGGTAAATCATTTTATTTTTTAGGATAGGAATAAGGGTGTAAGCATAAACAATGGTATCCATTTCGAGTACTTTAAATTCTATCCAACACATGCTTGGTCTTTTCATTCTCTATGTCACCCGTATTCAAAGTCGAAGTCGGTTCGAATAATAGCACACTCACTTCCTCTTCGGCAACAGGCCGGTGTTCAACCCCTGCAGGTACAATTAGAAATTCATTTTCATTAATAGTGATGGTTCGGTCGCGGTATTCCATTTTGAGGGTGCCACTAATAACATAAAATAGTTCGTCTTCTATATCGTGCTTGTGCCAAACAAATTCACCTTTTAATTTAGCGAGTTTTACCTGTTGACCATTGAGTTCCCCCACAATTTTTGGTGACCAATGGTCTGAGAATAAAGCGAGTTTTTGATTGATGTTTACTTTTTCCATGGTATTTTAAAAACTAAATTATTTCATTTTTTCTTTACATGTATGGCCTGAATCGCTTGTCCCAACTATTTACAATATTTCAAAATCAAATCCTTTGGGTCATCAATATTGTATTCTTCTTTCCATTTTTTCTGATAAACATAACCTTTTTCAATGGCCTGTTTCCAATATTTACAAGCCTCGTCATCATCGCCCAAAGCTTTGTAGCAATTTCCTAAATTGTTATAGGAGTAAGCATCGGTTGAGTAGTTCTCCTTAAACGATTTATCCATTTTAATGCTGATCGCTTTTTTGTAATCAAGTATGGCCAACTCATAACGTTTTAAATAAAACTGGCATAAGCCGCGGTTATTGTAGGCAATCTTGTTTTCAGGATTGTATTTTATCACCAAATCAAAATCAGCAATGGCTTCTTCGTAAGATTTTAAAGCTAAATAAATAGTCCCTCTGTTTGAATAGGCATCCCCAAACCCTGGTGCTAATTTTATCACTCGGTTGAATGCTTCTATGGCCATGGTATCTTTTCCCCATTTATGATAGAGCAGGCCAATATTGAAGTAAATTCCAGCAGGCGTTTCGGTGTAATCCAATGCCTTTGAATAATAAGATTCGGCCCATTTAAAACTATCCATGTTCTCGTAGGTAATGGCAAGATTCATAAGCGCCAACTCATTTGAGCTATCCAATTCGATTGCTTTTAAGTAATTGGTTATAGACATTTCTTTGTTTTTTAAATGGAAGTAACAAGTACCTCTAACACGGTAGTATTTTGATACTGTTGGATCGATTGCAATGGCTTTTTCTATTGTTAATAATGCCTCTTTGGCCATGGCTTGCGACAGGGCGTTTTCAGATGTGTTTTGGAGGATTTCCAAGGCCTTTTCATAATATTTTTCGGCCTTTGGTATGAGCGGTTCGCTGTTTCGAAAGCTGCTAATAAAGCCAACTAAACAAAGTAAAAGGAGGGTAGGCGTTAAATTAATTTTCATTTTTAGAAAAGGTTTTTAAGTTTGATTTCTTGTTCAATTTTAAGGATTAAAATCCAACTAGACAAAATGTTTTTTTTATTGCATTCTTTTTTGTGCAGCACTTAAGCGGTTTGTTTTTTCAAGTCTAGCTAATCGTGTTTTTTCTTGCTTAGCTTACATGATCCAATAATGCATAACTTTTTTATGTAAAATTTGGATTTGTTGTCTTTCATACCACTATGCCAAAATTGGCGACTGTTGCAATGCTATACCATAAGTCAACCATGGTACCATTGTCTCCAATTATTTTTTCGTTTTTTATACACTGTTACGAATAAATGTAAATGTTTAGCCTTGATATTAAATTTAGTAAACTCATTTGTTTAATAAAATTTTGCAATGTTTTTAGAATTATTGCTGTTCTCGCATATTACCACAACCAATAGCAAATCATTCCTATTAAAATAAGCATTGTTTCCATTAACCAAATGGTTAGAATATTTTTGGGCAATATGTCCTTTAAAATTAAATCAATAATTAATAAGGCTATAGCTATTGATAAAAGGGTTGGAATGGCTAACAAACTCCAGCCATCAGTTCTTTTAGAACCCCAAAACGCCCATAGTATGACTACTGTGAAAAATATTTCAATACAGGCAAATGGAGAAAAAATCCTAATCCATTTATGAACCCTTGATGATTTTCTCAATGTGTCAAAACGCATTTGGAAAGTCTAATATTTATTTTTTAGCGCCAAGGTTTTACTAGCTGCTCCATGTTTTTAACCAGAGATACCACATCAGTGGTTGCGTTATTTATTCGCGCACGTAATTTACCATGATTCATTTGCAGGGTTGTCAAACCAAGGTCTATTATTTGTTTCGAAAATATTTTCATGTCCTCCACAGGAGGGGCATAATTGGTGCTTATAAAATAAGGGCGAGGTAAATACAACTGCCATTGCTTATTCGAAAACCAACGCTTGATGGACGAAGGGCCAATTTGTAGTTTATAATCTTTATTTAAGCCTCTAATTTTTATAATCGTATCCAATGCCAAATGAGAATTAACGGGAATAACAATTCCATTTTGCGTAGTTTGGTATTTGCGACATTCAATTGAAAATGTTAAATCTTCTTGCTGCCATGTGGCATTGATATCAAAACCATAACTGTTGCAAAACCCTTGACAAGTGGCTTTGAACTGCATCAATTGATCTGCAATGCTATTGCAGTATGCCTGGTTAGCAGCATAATGTGGCGAGCTGTTGTTTTCGAATTGTATCATATTAAGTCTGATTTTTTTAATTCTGACCTCTCACAATTCCAGTTTTCAATAACGAATATAGCAAATGTTCTTATAAAATCTAAATAAATCCGATGAAGTGAAACTAAAAAACTAGCGTAATTATGCGATTAAATGATTTTGATATTAGCATTGGTTGCACTTCGTACCCATCGGTCACAAATTGGCTAATGTACAAAAACCAGTGTATTTAACATGGTAATGCAATTATAATCAATATTTTTATTTGTAAATCAGTTGTTAATAATTTTTCGCTTTGTAAAATTGAATGCAAGTTTTTTTTAGCAATTGTTTAATGATTGAATAGAATATCCAATACATTCCATCGCGATTTCAGTTTTAAATCAATTATAAGTTCAGATACCAAAAATATGCTAAAGTCATTCTTTCAAAAAGCCTTGCATTTGAGCAAATAGAAAATCAAATAACGACCTTGTCAACTAGATTTTTTCCACTTAATCTGTTTTTTAATTAGGGCATGAATCACCAGAATGAAACTTATTTTGACCTAAGCGGTGTAAAAATTAATACCCAAGTGAGTGTTGAGATTTTAAAACAATGAAGGGTTACTGAAATAAAACATACCGAACGGTATGTTTTATTTCTAAATGTTAGAAGCAATAATTTGCTCCAATTGTTGCAAAGAAACTACACCAGATTGTCTCCATTTAATGACACCATCCTTAAATAAAATTAGGGTAGGGACACCTTGTATTTTATACGCACCAGCTGCTTGTGGACTTTTGTCAACATCAATTTTTATAATGGTGGCCTTGTCGCCAATCCTAGTTTTTAATTGTTCAAGGACGGGTTTCATGGCTTTGCATGGACCGCACCATTCGGCATGAAAATCTACTAAAGTTGGTTTGCTCCCTTGGATTAATTCCGAAAATTTATTGGCCATTTTAGTTTAACTGAATATTTGTAATTAAAGTAACTTTCGATTTAATTGAATTGGAGATTAAACAAGCAGCTTCTGATCGCTGTAAAATTCGCTCAGCTTTTTCTTTATCCGCTTCATTTTTTAGAACCAGCATTGGCTCAAGAATAATCTCGCTCATTAAAAATTTGCCATCAATTTGTTCTAACTTGCCTTTTGAATCGCAATTGAATGAAACAAAATCTAAATGAGAGTTAGCCGCAATTGCTAAAAAAGTAGTCATGAAACAACTGTTTACAGCGGCTGTAAGTAAATGTTCTGGCGACCATATATTTTCGATACCATTGGGGAATTGTGGTGGAGTTGCAATTTCTATATTGCTAGAGAGCTCGGGTGAACTAATCTCACCTTTTCTCGCTTCCATCCATTTTAAATTGACATTGTAGTAATGTGGTTCCATTTATTTGTTTTTAATTTCTTCGAATTCTACATCCTCAATACTGCCTTGGTTTGTATTGTTAGTTGGCGTTACACAGCCTGATGGGCCGCAACAACCAACATTGGTAGCAACTTGAAATAGTAAAATGATGGATAAGAAGCCCAGAAAATAATCATGGGCTTGAATAGCTTGCATTCCAATCATTAAGCTCAAAAATAATCTGAGGAAACGCATGAAATGCCAACCAGTTAAGAGCGTTTTTAAATTCATCTTAATTTACTTTGTAAACTGCTCCATCCACCACCATTATATACTTGGTCGAAGCCATTGGCTTTTAAAATGGTTTTAGCTTGAGCACTTCGCATGCCCGATGCACAACAAGTAATAATTGCTTGGTCCTTTTTTAATTTTGAATAATGGTTCGATAGATTATTCAATGGTACATTGATAGAGTTTTTGACATGTCCTTGCTGATATTCTGCCTTGGTGCGAACATCTAAAATTACGGCGCCATCTTTAACCAATTGTTTATAGTCTGTTGAGGGACCAAATCCCAAAATTCTTTTAATTGCTTGTAGCATATTTATTTTTGTAATGATTTATAATAATTAACATCTGTCCATGCACCACCATTATAACACTCGATACCACTTTGCGAGAGGAATCCATGCGCCATGCCACTTCTGCCGCCTGAAGCGCAACATAAGATAAGCGGGGTTGCTAAAGCTTTCAATTCTTCTAAGTGCTGGGTTAGTTCTTGTACAGGAATGTTTATTGAGCCTACGACATGACCGCCTCTGAATTCATCGGGTGTGCGCACATCTACGATAGTGCCTTTGTTCTGTGAAATTATTTCTGATATGTTCATTTTATTTGGATTGTAAATTGTTTAGTTTTCCTATCATGCAGCTACCATAGCTTTTAAGTTGTAATAGTAAGCCGTTTTTTTCGGTGGCCTCTGGATAACCTAGATCTAATAATCTATTGATTATTAAATTGCGATCCGTAGTATATGATAATTGAATTGAATCGTTTTCTAAGTCGACTTCAATTGTGTTAACACATTCTATTGCTTGCAATTCTTTTTTAATGGTGCTGGCACAACCATTGCATTTAAGGTTGGCTATTTTAATTGTTTCAGTTGTCATTTGTTGTTGTTTTTACTTTGGGTTTTTCAAATAAATTGAAGAACAAACCACCCATCATTGCTCCATATAAGCTACTGTTTAATGGTTTCGAAGTGATAGCGCAAGTGCCACTTGAACAGCCGACAAAGTAATAGTAGGCATAGCCTAATATACTTCCTGTGACTGCTCCAATGATTGTTATTTTATAGGATTGAATAAACCGCATATTTGATATTTATGAGTACAAAATTACATCACTCAAAATGGATATTCAGTTACATTTGTTACATTACAGTTATTTATTTAATTTATTAAACGAATGGCAGTGATTCCGAAAAATACATTTAGGCTAGGCATTGTTTTAAATGGGTTTTTTATGAGAATATTTAACGTGTGTTCGGGTTAAGGAAGTATATTCAAACTAAAATTAATTATGTTATTATTTTGCTACTATTTTGTGTAAATGATTTGAAAAGAGGTAATCGAAGTAAAGAAATTGTAAATAAAATTAGCATTTTAGGACGACACTGCGGGCTGGGTCCACGCATGCGTAAAAATTTCAATTGGTCAGGGATGAAGGGCGAGCCTGTGCGAGAAGACCAATAGGAATTTTCTATGCGTGGTGGGCTTTTTGTCTCCTTTTTGCCCACACAAACCACGAAGTCGCAGCGAAGCTAAAGGAGAAGAAAATGAATATGATTAAAATACTTGAGGAATCATATTTAATTGATAAACTTGACCCGAACTCACGTTATTTAAATAAACGAAATACCCTAATTGTCTCAGGGTATTTCGTAGTAATTATTTTACATTCTTAATTAAAAGTATTAATCTTTCTTCTTTACAGTTGAAATGCCAAAAGGTAGATAAAGTGGGCAAAAACTTATAAAGCTTGTAAGAATAAATACACCGGCTAAAACCAATAAAATGCTTGCAGTAACTCCTGAAATTGCACCTGTGAAATACATTATTGCAATGGCGACAGCAGCTAGTATCCTAACCACCTTGTCTGTAGTACCCATGTTTTTTTTCATATTATGATATTAATAGATACAAATTTGATGTAATTAATAGAAAGTGAATGCAACCATTGTTACACAAACTGAACAATGGGTATGATTTGAAACAGACCGATCGCTGATAATAATCAGGTTTTAAATCAAGGTTATTTTATTGCGCCCTAGTTTTACAAGTCCTTCATCTTCCATTTGTTTTAACAATCTGGATACCACCACGCGCGCAGTGCCGAGCTCGGCAGATAATGTTTCATGTGTGATTGAAAGCGTTTTTGTGTTAGAGAGTTCGCATTTTTTTTGAATAAAATTAAGAATACGCTCATCCATTTTTTTAAATGCTACAGCATTTACAACCTCTAATAATTCTTCGAATCTTTTGTGGTATAATTTAAAAATATAATCTAACCACTGGGGGTGTTCTCTAATTAAAAGACTCACTTTATCAATAGGAATGAAAAGTATTTCGGTATCCTCTTCGGCAATGGCTTTGACCTTACTGGTGTCGTGGTGTATTCCGCCTAAGAATGACATAATGCAACTTTCTCCTGCCTTGATATAATATAAAAGAATTTCCCTGCCATCTTCATCTGGTCGCATAACCCGAATACTGCCGCTTATTACAATTGGTATCGCATTGATATAAGCATTTTCATTTAGTATAATTTCGCCTTCCTTGAATGATTTGGCAATACCAAAAGACAAAAGTTTTTCGTTGATTTCAGGTGTCGTTTTAAAATCTGCTAATTGGTCTAAATCCATTGAGCAAAGTTAAACATAATTTAGTTGCCTAGACAATCAGGGGATTGTCTACAATTTGTTCAAGGTTGAAATATAGAATGCCTTAATTTTACACTTTTCAATTTAAGTTTTAAATGAATCATAAGCAGTCGCCTACAACCCAAATAAAAATGCCGTTCACAAGACCGTTGTATAAACGTCTTCTTGGCAATCTTACATTTTGGGTCCTAGTTGCTATTTTGCTGGGAATTGCTTTGGGGCATTTTTTCCCTGACATGACTAAAATTCAAGTCATAAAAGAAGCGTACAAAACAAAATTTATTGGCATAGAAATGAAATTCGGAAATACCATTACCGAATTTATTGCCGATTGCTTCATTAACAGTATTAAATTATTTATACTCCCAATTATTTTTCTTACCATTGTTTTGGGTATTAGTGGAATGGGTGATTTGAAAAAGGTAGGCAGAATTGGCTTAAAATCGCTCATCTATTTTGAAATCGTTACCACCTTTGCTTTGGCTTTGGGTATAATTACAGCACTGATAATAAAGCCTGGAAAAATAAATAAAGAAGGCTTACACATACAGGATCCCGCAAAGTACACGGGTGTCAAAGCATTTGATTGGGTGCAGTTTTTTATGACCAATACAACACTTCAAGTTTTGTTTCTAGCCATATTAGTAGGGGTTGTTTTGAATTTTTTCAAACAACGCGAACGCATCGTCGCAGCATTAAATAAAATTTCTAAACTTGTTTTTAAAGGACTTAAATATGTCATGTACTTGGCGCCATTTGGGGCATTTGGAGGTATGGCATATACCATTGGAAAATTTGGCTTACACACGTTAGTGCCTTTGGCTAAATTGATGACTACCATGTATATCACGATGTTTGTATTTATTTTTTTCGTTTTAGGTAGCATTCTGCGTTACTATAAGATTAATATTTTTAAGTTTTTAAAATACATTAAGCAAGAACTGCTTTTGGTTTTAGGTACTTCCTCTTCTGAAACTGCACTTCCCACACTGATGATTAAATTGGAGCAAATGGGTTGCAGTAAGTCAGTGGTTGGTTTAGTGGTACCTACCGGTTATTCATTCAATCTCGATGGCACTTCTATCTACTTATCTATGGCCATTATATTTCTTGCACAATTGTATGGAATAAATTTAAGTATTTGGGAGCTTTTAAGTATCATTAGTATTTTAATGATTACTTCAAAAGGCGCTGCAGGTGTTACAGGTAGTGGCTTTATCGTATTGGCTTCTACTTTAACTGCCATACATAAAATACCAATCGAAGGCTTGGCGTTTTTATTGGGAGTTGATAAATTTATGAGTGAAGCAAGAGCCATCACAAATTTAATTGGCAATGGGGTAGCAACAATTGTTATTTCTAAAAGTGAAAATGAATATTTGCAGGGACCAGAAGGTGACTTTCGAGACGGTAATTAATATTTTTAGGCATTAGTAACAATTCGAAAATGATTTTTCATTACAGGTGATTGTATTCAAATTTCAACAAGGAGAAAATTAAAGAATCATGTATAATTTCATCCTTCACATAATGTTCACGCAATAAGCCTTCCTCCTTAAATTTAAATTTCTCTAGTAGTTTGATAGAGGCTTTGTTCTCTGGATTTGTGCAAGCTTCAATCCGATTTATATTGAGGCTGTTAAATCCATAGTCTAATACAAACTCTAGCGTTTCCTTCATATAGCCTTTTCGTTTATCTTCTTCATTTAACAAATGATAGCCAAGTTCAGCACGGTTGTGTTCTGCCATCCAATTATGAAAACCACAGCCACCAATAAGTTGATTGTTTTCTTTTGAATATATTTGAAATAGCAACATTGAACGGTTATACATGGTGTATCCATTTTTGTATTTATTTTCTTCTTTAACAAAGTCCTCATGTGACACTATACCTAATTCTTTTTTGATCTGATCTGGACTTAAGTGCTCAAACATATAGTTCAAATCTAGGGGTGTAATTTTGCGTAATTTTAGGCGTTCTGTTTCTGTGATTTCGTATTGCATGACTCAAAGATTTATTGTTTTGCTTTTAATTTAATATAGGCTGTTTTTGTTTCAGTTGTCGAAGTGGAGTCAAAGATACTTTGTTGAACCAATAATTCATTTGACTTAGTCCATTTTATTTTTTCTGGTCCCCAATTGTTGAGTGCTTTCGACGCTATTAATTTTAAATCATTCTTTTCAATCTTAAAAAGTTCAAATCCGTTAAAGGTAAATTGAGCAATTAAATCACAATTGCCTGCCATTAGCCATTGGTTGGTTGGTGACACAACTGGTGAGCCACAAGTGTATGTAATTTTCCCTGTCTCTCTATTTATTAGACAATAGTTATACCACTCGTAAAAGCCTGCATATACAACAAAGTAATCAATGTCATCTAAATACATTTGATAGGTGTAATTTGCAAATGAGTCATCGTCATCAAGAAAGCAATTGATTAATTGGACATAGTTGCCATCTGTTTTTTCTAGAAACAAAGTATCTCCATTTCTGTGTACAAAATTGGCATCAGGTTGAATGTTTTTTTTTTCGGAGGTATCGGCTTCATCCATTTTAATGGCATTAAAATCTTTTTCTGAAGTGGGTTCAATTGTATAGGTTTGTTGACCGATGGAAATTGTATCGGCAATGTCTAAATGACTCGTGTCTTGTAATTGATAGGTTTCATTACAAGCAGTAAGTAGACAAAAGATGCAAATAGATATTGTGAAGCTTTTCATTTATGAAGGAACAAAGTTAACTGTTCAAAAAGATTATTTTTAGTGATAGTTTGAAACATTTAATTATTAAGGTAAGTTTTGATAGGAAAATTAGCAATGGTCTTTTTTTCAGTTTGAGTTTCTTTTTCTCAAATTGAGAATATAGAAAACGAAATCAATCGATTATTTTGAATTGTTAATAACGTAATTTATTGTTTTAAAGCAGATTAATTTAGATTAAAGATTTTAAATTGTTGTGGCATAAAAGATGAATAACTATGTTCAATCAACCATTTTAAGTTATGACAAGTAGTACAAGAATTCAGGACAACAACCACATTAAACCAGCAGTTATAATTGTGCAAGCCCTTATCGTTTTTTCGATGGTTTGTATTGCTTTTTTTATGGGATAAAAAGAAATTGTGTGAAACATTGATTTCCATTTTTCAATGTTATCATTTTTTGGTTTTAGTTTAAGTTAAGAAAAGCGGAACACTTCAGAAAGGTGTTCCGTTTTTTTATGTGGCGCTTCGATAAACTCAGCCTGACATAGATTATGTAATTTATTTTTACATCTAATGGTCATCCTGAGTTCATCGAAGGAGACAATTAGATTTGTAAGCCATACTTGTTTTGCTATGGGTGGCGCTTCGATAAACTCAGCCTGACATAGATTATGTAATTTATTTTAC
>JAQSCZ010000024.1 GCA_029945665.1 bacterium
AACTCTGAGGAAAAAATTTCCCTTTCTTTTTTTTAAACGTTTAGGACGCTATTGATTTGAATATGTATAATTCGCATTAATATTTTTTTACCTAAATAAATCGTCAGATGAATAATCATAAAATTGGTCCGCAATTGCTACTCGCTCTTTTTGTAAATATGCTTTTTGTTGGTTTCAATCAGCTAAATGCACAAGACTTGAACCCTAGCCAATGGCCGCATTTAAAAGGCTATTGGAAATACCAAAACGCAGCGAATTTAACCAAAGCCACTGCAGGCAAAGATTTGAAATTATTTGGCACCCAACAGGTGGTGGCCGGACCGGCAATTGGCGATACGGCCATACGCATTGGTATCGGTAGCTATTATGAATGTTTGCATGGCATGGCGCCAAATGGCGGTGGCGACTCAGTAAACCGTTATACATTGATGTTCGATTTTAAAATATTGAGCTTTAAAAAATGGCATACGTTTTTTAAAACTGACAGTGGAAATATTAACGATGGAGAATGTTTCATTCGGCCAAACACTGGCAGTAATCCTGGTCGAATAGGAGTAGGAGCCACAGGTTATTCGCAAGATTCTATCAGTCCTAACCAATGGTATCGACTCATGATTTCTGTTAATTTAAATAATTATTATCGCTACTATATCAATGGTAAATTATTTCACGAAGGCGATACACAAGAGGTGGATGGTCGTTTTGCGTTAACACCTAAAATGATTTTTTTTGGAGATGATAACCAAGAAGATGATACCATCGACATTGCCTCTGTTGCAGTTTTTGACACCTGTTTATCTGCAGCCGATATTGCAAAAATTGGGAGCATCGATCCCTGTGTTGTGAAACCTCCAAAACTGAGTTTAGGTCGGGATACCGCATTATGCGATTACAATACCTTTGTTAGAAATGCAGGTGCTGGTTTTAAAAAGTACCAGTGGTTTAATGGCAGTTCGCAAGCCTCTATAACTATTTCAAAAAATATAGGCATGGGTAAAAAGAATGTGTGGTGCAAGGTTACCGATGCTAATGGTTGTATAGTGGCGGATACTTTTATACTAACCTATAATGCCTCGCCACTTGTCGCTTTGGGCGCCGATCAAGCCTTTTGCAAAGGCTTAATTACCAAATTAATTGGAGGCACAGACACTACCCTGCAATATAAATGGCAATATTTACCAAAGGGACAAGTGCTTTCAAATAAAAATAATTTGACAACAGATTCAAGTGGAACTTATAAATTAACGGTCACCAATGCCTTTGGCTGTTTTAGTAGCGATACCTTGCTTGTTACAGTTTATCCTAGGCCTGCAAAACCATCCATTACTGCCAGTGGTAAAACGCTTTTATGTGCAGGTGAAACTGTGAATTTAATAGGGCCAGCAGGCTATTTTGATTACTTGTGGTCCAATGGTGTCAATGGACAAAGTATAGGAGTTAATACCAACAGTACCTTAAAATTAAGAGTGCTCGATCAGAATAATTGCATCAGTTTTTATTCTGATAGTATGGTTGTAAAGGTGGTAAGTTTGCCTGCTAAACCAAAATTGAAATTGATTGGTCAAAATTATTTTTGCTTTGGTAGCAGTGTTTCAATCGAAGCACCTTCAGGATATTTTAAATATTTATGGGAAGATGGATCTACTGTTGAAACTAGAAATATTGCCAGTCAGGGTGGCTATTATGTGCGTGTAACCGACAGTAATTTATGTACAAGTGCTAATTCTGATACCATCACATTAACAGTGAATCCGCGACCAGCTCAGCAAATAATTAAGGTAAGTGGTAAAACTGATTTATGTCCAGGTGATACTTTGCGTTTATCTATTTTATCTGGCAATAACCAATATTTGTGGTCGGACAGTAGTAAAAATAATTTTATACAAGTGTCTCAATCGGGCAAATACAGTGTGGCTGTTATGAATGGCTATGGTTGCCAAAGTGAATGGTCGGACAGTGTGAAGGTGACATTTCACCCATTTCCACTTAAGCCAACGGTCGTGAAAATAGCAGGCGATACATTACAGTGTAACAGGGTGGATTCTATTTATAGTTGGGCCCGCAATGGCAGTGTTTTGAATAATAATAAGCGTTTGCTTAAAACCTTATCGAGTGGCTATTATCAAGTGCAAACGAGCAATGGATGGTGCTTGTCGCCCTGGTCCGATTCGTTTTTGCATGCCAATATAGCATTGCAAAGAAATAGTGATAATGAGTATCTTTTGAAGGTGTTTCCAAACCCTTTTAATAGTCAATTTATATTAAAATTAAAATCGAATTTGCAAGGGGATGTTTTGGTTGTAATTATCGATGCCCAAGGCAAAGAAGTATTCAGTTTACAAACAGATTACGCAACTTTATTAAATGGTTTGCCAATTCAAATGGAGCCATTCAATAAAGGTATTTATCAGTTGCAAATAGTAGGTGCCAATAGTATAGAAAGTACCCGTTTGGTGAAGTATTAAAAGAGAATCGTATTTAAATTAATTTGCATCACTGGGCAATGTTTAGGAGAACAACTAGAGAACATGGCTAAGCAAGTTAATAGGAAAAGCGCCAGAATGGTTAATTTTAAAGTGCTGCGATTTTGATTTGCTTGTATGCCCGCAGGAGCAGAATGTTTGGCCTCGATTTTCATATAGATTCAATTGTTAAAGGAACTCAATTAATAAACTCTAAAATCGGGCCATTTATTGTGAGGCTGTCAAAAAAAGTCCTAGTTTGTCAAAATGAAGCTTAGTCGAAGTTCCTTTTTGTTAGCGACAGTGCTATCTTTTATAGTAAAAATTATTTGCAGTTGCAGTGTTTCTTGTCAACATAAACCTTTAGTTTCTTTTTTGTTTTAAGATAAAAACAACCGCCTTTTTCGCCCTTATATAAATTGTGTCCTTGGAAGGTGCCACACGGTTTTGGTTTGGCAGCATTTGTTAGGCCAATACTTAAAATTGCAATGAGTGATAATGTGATTATTTTTTTCATAAAGCAAATGTAGGATTTGTAGGTGATAGATTTTAGGATTTAATGATTTCTGTATTTTGGAATTTTATATTAATGAAAACATTGTATGCTTAAGCTCTCTTTTTCGTATGTCTTGATTTAATAAGTTTAATATAATTGAAGTGAGATTTTTTTAGTAACTGCCTTTGTCATTAATACATTATTTTTGTTTGATAGTCATAATGAAATTTACTTGCTTAATACTCATTTTCGTAGTCTTTAAAATGGATGCCCAAAACAGGTATGATTTCAACCATGCATTTGATTGGGAAGAGGTAGAAAAATGGAACCCCAAATTGATTGAAAAATTTATTCAATTAACCCCTAAAGAATTTGAATATTACCGAACCAAAGAAGCCTATTATCCCAACCTGGATAGTTTGAAAAAGGTATTGCACGTGGTTGATTTAAATGGGGATAATTTAGATGATATCGTATTCGCTGGACAAACCTTTGGTGAGCCCAAAGAAGTGAGTCTTTTTGTAAATACTGGCAAGTCCTTTAAAAAGGTTTTTCGCGATCTTCAAGGTCTGTTGAAAATGGAATTTACTGGAGGTATTTTGTCGCAGTTGAATATCGAAGATTGGGGCTGCTGTGCCGACTATCGCACCTTCGTGAAATTTTATAAAGTAAGGCTTGAAAAAGGTGAATTAAAGTTTGAATTGCAAAATAATTTTCAATACCTCCAAAATACACAATTGCCAACTATGTATAGCGATACTGTTAAGCAAATTCGTATACTCAATGATTTATATAATTTAAGAACGACACCTTTGGTGGACGATTCAACCATAACTGGTTATGAGGGGCAAGAAGTGAAGGGCAATGTGTTAGGTAAAATTCCTAAAGGGGCTATGGCCCTGGTATTGGCCCAGGAGGTTGATTCAACTGGCCGGGTTTGGTATTTTGTCGCCATTTTGCCAGCCTATGTTTTGAAGCAAACTGTTTTCTTTGATGCCGATACTGCACCTCAATATCACAAATGTGGTTGGATTAGCAGTCGGTTTGTGGAGGAAATCTCTAAATAAAAAACTATAAGAACTGAAAGTCAAAGCATAAAAAAAAAATGCGGGGATTAATCACCGCATTTCTAATTAAAAATTATGTTTGTTTACAAGGTAAATCTCAAGCCGATATTGAAACCAATACTGCTAAATGGCACTTTTGTTTTTAAAGAAAGACTAGGTGCTGAATTGGGCCTTTGGTTATTGGGGTCTGTTGTATAGCTATCCACATACTCACCTTCTTTTTGACTGGTGGTCATGAAAGGCAATCTATCCACACCATTCACTTCGTCTTTGGTTATAAGCGATTTTGATGGCGCATAGGATAAATTGATTAAACTGATTTCTGCAAATAAGTTAACCTTGTCTTTGATGTTAAATAGGGCACCAATTGCAGAATTGAATCCAACGGCAGTGCCGCCATTTGATTTTATCAGGATGTTCTCTATATCATTGTCATCGAAATCATTGATTTCTTGGTTAACTGAACCAATGCCTACAATAACACCGAATTTTGCGTATGGATTGATTTTATCCATACCTGTGGCTAATACGATTGTTGGGTTTATGCGAAATTGATTGGCCCAATAATGATAGTCGGTATAACCATTGTTGTTGCTTCTCGTAGCGCTAACTCGCGCTCCAATTAAATAATTTAAACCTAACTCCATACCAATATTGGGATTAAACATATAGCCTAACGCACCACCTAATTGTGCACCTTGTCCCAATGATAAATTAATTTGTTCGTAGTGTCTAAGGCTATTACCACCGTTTGAACTATAGTTATTGAAGCCTGAAATATTTTGTGAACTGCTTTTAAAACCATAGCCGATATTTAAATTGGCATAGGCGCCTTGTGCCGCAATTTTACCACATGAAATGTAAATAAGGGCGATAGTAAGGACTACTTTAAAGGGTGTATTTTTCATGGTCCAAAGGTGCAGCAAGGTGTGTTAATTAACTTATACAATTGCCCATATTTGTTGCATAATTCACAGACGTTTGAAGGGCGTTGCGTTATTTTTTGGAGTGTAATAAAAATGCATAATAAGGCCTATAATGCTGTATGATAAACTCATTTTTAAATGTAAGATTTTTTAATATGCCTGTTGTGTTTGAGTTGACGTGGAGCCCCCAACCCACCTAGGTTAAGGGAAGTTAGAGCTAAGTATATAACGTTTGAATTTAAACCACATAATGAAGTAGCATTGCTTTCAAGTATTTTGAGATTTTATGTCACACTGAGCCTGTCGAAGTGTGTTGATTGGAGTTAATTAATCTTTGTGTCTATTCGCTTCGTGTTTAAAAAAAGTTTCGAGGTTAATCCCAAATATTTGAAAAATTTAACGCAAAGGACACAAAGGTGGAACCCGCAAAGGACGCAAGGGGATACTAAAGTATTGAAAATCTTGTTCTATTTATTGCAAGCAATGCTGCTTCGCGGTGTGTGTATTCTCTTCGTGCCCTTTGTGTTTAAAAAAGTGTTTAATTAACCCGCAGATATTTGGGTTTTTAAACAATCGTTAGGGTCTTTCAAACCAATTCTCAATGGTGATTCCATTTAATCTTTTAAAATCTTTTACATTGTCTGTAACCAGTATAAGTTGGTGCTCGATAGCAGTTACACCTATTAGTAAATCAAACTCATCATTTAAAGGTTTTCCAATTTTTCTGAGTCTTACTTTTTCAATTGCATATCGATTAATAGCCCCAAAAATTGGGAGGATGGTAAGCCCTTTCAAAAAAGCATCGACAGCTTTATGTGATTTTGCAGGATTATCGCTATTCTGAGCGCCAAATCGAAGTTCAACCACCGTGATCTCGGAAACATAACAATTCTCTAATCCTTTTTCTTTGATTATCTGGTCTAAATTAAGTTTTCCGCGGAGAAAAAATACACAAATACTTGTATCAAGTAAATATTGCATTAAAGTTGAATGTCTTTGTTCTTGAATTTTCTGTTCGACTTAATGTCCTTGATAATTTCTTCTGCAGTTTTTTTTGAGGATAAAGCGCAAAAGGATTTAAATAATCTATTTTCTATGGTTTTATTTCCAACTTTAAGCGACTTGGTGAGCTTTTCAATAAGCTTTTTCTTGTTGGTTGAACTTAGCCCATCAATTAATCCAGAATAAGTTTCTACGATATGTTTATCGGTGAAGGTCATTTTATTTTGTGCTTCAAATATACGAAAAATATATCTTTTATCAATCCCTTTTCGCCATCGCAAATGTTGTTGCTCTCAAAAATCATTGCCACCTCTTTATGGCTTTCGATTTTAAAAATTCAATAAGCTTTGTGCACTTTATTACAAGTAATGCTGCTTCGCGGTGTGTGTATTCTCTTCGTGCTCTTTGTGGTTAAAAAAGTGTTTAATTAACCCCGAAAGCTTGGAAGTTTTAATACACAATGAAGTAGCATTCCTTTCAAGTATTTTGAGATTTTATGTCACACTGAGCCTGTCGAAGTGTATTGATTGGAGTTGGTTAAGCTTTGTGTGTATTCGCTTCGTGTTCTTTGTGTTTAAAAAAAGGATTGAGTTTAACCCTGTACGTTGGAAATTTCAACGCAAAGGACACAAAGGTGGAGCCCGCAAAGGACTCAAAGAGGATACCAAGGCATAGAAAACTTTATGCGTTTTATTGCAAGCAATGCTGATTCGCGGTGTGTGTATTTTCTTCGTGTTATTTGTGGTTAAAAAAAGGATTGAGATTAACCCCGAAAGTTTGGAAGTTTTAAAACACCACGAAGTCGCATTCCTTGCATGTATTTTGAGATTTTATGTCACACTGAGCCTGTCGAAGTGTATTGATTGGAGTTAGTTAATCTTTGTGTGTATTCGCTTCGTGTTCTTTGTGTTTAAAAAAAAGTTTCGAGGTTAATCCCAAATATTTGAAAATTTTAACGCAAAGGACACAAAGGTGGAGCCCGCAAAGGACGCAAAGAGGATTACTGTAAAAACTTAGTGCTATTTATTGCAAGCAATGCTGCTTCGCGGTGTGTGGTATTCTTTTTCGGTTTTTTAATGAATTTAATGGAATGATTAATTGGATAATTGGGCATTTTAAAAGCTAAAATTGGGTTCTTAAAACTAAAAATATGCCTCTTAAAAGATAAATTTAGGCTCTTAAAAGTAAAATTTGGATTCTTAAAAGATAAAATATGGTTCTTAAAAGTAAAAATTAACCTCTTAAAAGCTAAAATTAGGTTCTTAGTTGTTTCTTTTGGGTTCTTAAAAAGATCTTTTAGGTTCTTAAATGGGGGATTTGAGGAAAAAGCCTAACCTCTAACCCCTTATTCGACAGGCTTAGAATGGCTATAAAGGAGAGGGGGACGAGTAAATAGCAGAAATTGAGGGATTTGTCTGCGGATGGTATTGGCTCCTTAAAAGTATGGCTTTGCCTCCGGTGCTTCGCGGTGGATTATAATTTAAAGATGCTAATAGAAGGATATAAATATTTGAGATTAAAACTCCAAATGGACAAACAATGCAAAAAAGTCTAATATACGCAATAGCTCTATGAATTATACTAAATGCATTTTAGGTCTTAAATCAATTGAACTATTATAATACTCAAATGGGATATAAAACCTACTTATATCTGTGATAGGAATAAATTTAATTTCAGGAAATATTCCTTTAAATCTATTTTGGAGGTTTTCACAAGTTTCAATTATTCTTTCATCTTTATTTTGATAGTATATTTTTTTAATTTTAAGTTTTTTTATAATCTCTAAGTCATAAAAATGATTGACCGTAGGAAACGAATAACCTATAGCAACCAAAATATTTTCATTTTCGAACTTACTTGCACCTAAAAAATTTTTAAGTTTATCGATTTTTGTCTCTTCCCATGCAAATATTATTTCTGGGATTGATTCTAAAATTTCATTAACTCCTTTTATTTCCTCATTATGATTTACAGTTAATGGCTTAATTTCCGCACTGCCATTAATTTTATAATAATTATTGCTGTTAATAGTAATATCGTTGTTGTTATCATTTTTTAGAAAATTAGCTGCGTGTTCAATCTGATTATCATAATTCCAACTTAAAATTGATAAATTGCTATTTAATTCAAATTTATTATTAATGAGTGTTAATAAGAATTGACTATAACGACTATCAACATATTTTCCAACAGATTCAATATAAAAAAATAGTAATGAAATGATTCTTTTATATTTTAAAAATAATTCTGATTCATTATTGAGATACAATTTTCTCATGGCTTCATCTATTGTATTGTGCTGACTAATAAATTTTGAGAAAATAGTTGTTTCCTTGAATACTCGCGCAATACTTTCGTAATATTCAGTTGATATATATTTTGAATCTATTATTTCTGAAAAATTATCAGCAAGAGGCATACGTGTGATGCCCAGCTTGTCATGAAAATTTTTAGATGCATTATTATATTTTTTATTTTGTGCGCTTGCACCTGCACCTAAGAGATAAATGATATTAGGAGTTGACATTTGTTTAAGGATTTTAAAAAAAATTTAAGCTATTTTGAAGATTAACTGCATCAGCATAGTTTTTATACAAAACTGGATGATTAAAGGATGTTTGACCATTGGAAGGCTCGCCTGAATAGTGGCAAAAACTTTCTTCATAATCGCCATTTGACCACCAACTCCATTCATCATATGCAATTTTACAAAACGGTTTATTTATATTAAATGGTATTTCGACACCTGTACGTATACAAAATCCTTTATGACTCATTTTGTAGCTTTTTGTATTTAAGTTATTCGATAATTTTGGTCCCGAATTTTGATTATTTTGTTGTGATTTTGACAACTGAGATACTTTGAGAATTTGTTGACATTCTTGTATTGCCTCTGCGAATGCCTCCTCGTCTTCTTTAGAATTTAATAATATGCCTGCTTCAAA
Organism: bacterium; assembly: GCA_029945665.1. GTDB lineage: Bacteria > Bacteroidota > Bacteroidia > NS11-12g > UBA955 > JABMMZ01. Next base: position 8,902 of record JAQSCZ010000024.1, read on the forward strand.
ATTGTTTTTTTCGGAATATTCATAAAAGTTCATTGAGCCAATAATACAAATTGATTCATTCGCATATATTTTGGCATGCATGTTTGGACAATAACAAATTTGTAAGTTTTTTATATCTTTAATTAAATCTACTGAATCTATTTGTTTACCATAAATTAGTTTTACGATTATTCCTCGCTCGCTTGCCTCCTTTATTCTGCTTATAAAAATATCGCTAATTTGAAACGAATAGCTAATAAGATAAATTTCTTTTTTAGCTTTTCTAATTATTTCTTCAAGCGCTGCAGATGAGCCTTTTGTAGTTAAGAATTTTGCCATGGATTAATTTTTAAGAAAGCCTAGCTCATAGACTTGAGGTTGGAGTTTTTCTGTTAGGGTATTGTAGGCTTCTTCGAATGGTTTGAAGCTAACGGGTGCAAAATCGCCACTGGCATTGCGGGCTTGGAGGGCTTTGCGGATTTGATACCAGCCGACATCGGGGCGATTGAGTTTTAATTCATCGCGAACTGACCTTACATCTATTTCTGCAAAGTAGGCTTGCCATAGCTTTTTGCCTTCGGCAAGAACTTGATTTGCTTCGGTGGATAGTTTTTTGTTGGCTAGGTACTTTACCATAAAATCGCTTTCGAAGCGTGAAGGGGCATTTACTTCTTCTTCGGTATATGGAATAAAATGATTGACAATTGTCCATTGTTTATTGTTCCATTCTAATTCATTAGCAGAAGCAGTTCTTTGACAACGATTAAATAACATCCATGCTAAACAATCTGTTTTAAATTCTTCGCTTAATGGTTTTGTCGGTTGCAAAAACTGGTCTCGGTCATTCAGCCAAGTTGGTTTAACTAGTCTTCTAATTGAAAAGACAATTGCTGCTTGCCAAAGATTTTCTTGATTAATGTAAAAGCCATTTCCACCTCCATAAGGTGAAGAGTAAATTATAGTTTGTTGTTCTGCATGTTGCAAATCATTTACACCACAATACATATAAGCTATTGCATTGTCAGACCATGTTTTTACGCGAGGAATTGTTTCTGATGGTGTGATTGAATTTCTTAAAGGTATTACGGAAATTTTATTTGCTTTAGGTCTATCTATCCAAACATTTAAAAATGTGTTATTGGGTAAGTTGTAGAACAATTTATCTCCTATTGGATTTGATTCTTTATCTAAAACCTCTACAGATATTTCTGTGATTATATTTTTAATTGTAGCATTTTGATTAGTTTGCCAAATCAAAAAACCAATGGGAAATTTTCCAGTCAAGCCTTCAAATGCTTTATTGTGTACAACAAAACCTCCAAGAAATTTTGCATTCCAAACTTGTCTGAATTTTTCGAAGTTTGGAGCATTTACGTATTTCATAGTGCTAAACATTGAAATTACTGCTTTGGGGATTTCCTTTGCAATCCTAGCTAAAAATTGCGTAAATAATTCGTTGCTAGCTTTCCCAAAATCTTTCATTGAAGTTGATGCAATTTTTGTTTTTGCAACGCCTTCCTTGTTTTCTGCATTTATTCCATTGGCAATGTTTTCAAAATTTGTTGCTTCTGCATAAGGCGGATTAATCAATACTAAAATCTTTTTACCTTGAGCAATTGAATCACGCAAGGCTTGAGGTATTTTGTTTGTTAAGGTGTAATCTATATTTCCGTCATCTGTTATATCATCGTTTAAATAATCGTATTGGAAGCGGGTGGCTGCGACACAAGTTTTAGTAGCTTTCATTACATCGACATCTGCACTATCTAAAGTAGACATAAAGATATTGCGAGGGTTACTATGCTTTACCTCCAAATTGCCAACGCCACAGCACATATCCCAAACGATGTAATCTTTTTGCCAATTGTTGCCGAGGGTTTCGGTTAATTTATCGTAAGCTTTATCGACCACATTTAATGGAGTATAATATGCGCCTTTGAAACTTCTTTCATCAATGGGAATTAGACTATCGCGCCTTTCTAATAGATAATTGCGATACTCTGCCTTTGGAGGACGATGATAGATGGCCCAAAATTGGCGATAGCCTTCTTTGTTGCCCAATTCATATAATTTGCCACCTAGACTAAATACGGGGGTGTTGCCTTTATGAAGTAGCTCGGCTGGTAAATCGTTATGAGTGCTTATAGTGCCATCGCTCATAATATCGGCAAAGAAGAGGAGTGCATAGTCTTCGTCTTTAACTCCATTGATTTCATTGCCTATCATGACTACCCATTTATCGAAGACTTGTTTTAAGTTATCGGGGGTAATTTGGGTACGTATAATATCGCCACTTTTAATGGCATTCTTAATGGTGTTAATAAACTCCTCTTCGTGTGTTTCTATTTTAAATGAAACGAAGTGAGTGCCAATATGTGCCGAAACTGCATCTAATGCATCGGGTGTATAGTTGCTTGCAGATGTACCCCATTTAATAGTTTTCTTTTCGAGAAAGGGTATAACATCGGCACTCTTCATAATGGCTGCTTTCACTGTATCGATAACGCAAAGAAAAGGGGGCAGTTCTTCTCCTTTATTTAAGGCTTGCTGCACATAATGCATGAGTTGGGTAAACATTGCATAGGTGGAATGCTTGCCTGTGTCTTTTGCTTCGAACCAAATTTCTTTGGTTTGGATATCTATAAGATTTTTGGAATATGATTTAAGGCCAAGTGCTTTTATATATGCATCTTTTACATCTTCTTCGCTTTTGGCTTGTTGTAGTTTTTGGTATAGGGTCATTGATTAAAATTCTACTGCTTTTATATTCTATATAATTACTATATTTTCTTGTGTTTTATTATGTTTTATTGTTGTTTACTAGATTTTAACAAAAATAAGTATTTAAAATAAGCGGATAGAAAAAGTAATACACTAAAATTAAACGTATTGTTTCAACCTATTATTAATTAAATCGACAATTATTCAATAGGAGTAATGAATCTCTTTTCGAGATTTATAGACCAATGCACTTGCCAAGTTCTGCCGTCCATTTGATCTAATAATATGAATGTGTAAATATTCTGAGTTGGATAAAGCGTAAATCTGTCGTTAACTTCCTTGTCGGAGGTTACTAAAGGCACTATACTTAAGTTTGTCGTCATGCGATTTTCTTCTTCAACTCCAAATTGAACCAGCCACATTTGCCCATTTCTAGTATTAAGTTTTATGAAATTATAAATATTTTGAGTAGGGAAAAGCCGATAAGAAACCGCATTTATACTTTGTAGTTTTAAACTATCATTTTGCTTATTTTTATTTTGAGCAAATGAATAAAGGGTAGATAATGTAAAAATAATTGTGACTAAAAACTTCATAATCTCGTTTAATAATTTATTGTGATTTACAAAATTAATCTATAATGAAATATGAATTAGGAAAAGTAATACACTAAAAATAAACGAGGTAATACGGTAAGCTCTGAATCAAGTTCAGCGCAAGCCCTACCCCAGATAGAAGCGGCATATTAGAAGACGGATGCATAGTGGTTGGCAGCTAAAGCATAGCGACCAGAGGAAGCTAATGCCTAGCTAAGCCAATACATGCAGCGGGCTGCTGATATATAGCGAATAGCTGGATTATGGTACGAAAGATTTTAACGCAATACTAAACATTATGTGGCAGAGAATTATGCTGCTATACATTCACAAAGCCTTGTATTAGCCCATTGGCGAAACTTTGTTCCCTGATGACTTTTTACACGATAGCCAACTGAAATTATTACATCGAGATTGTAGTAATTAGTGGGTTTAGTAGAAAAATCGGAATTTCCGATTTTTCTCATAGAAAATAAACTATCAAGTTCGCTTTCTTCGTAAATATTTAAAATATGTTCATTGATAGTAGAACGTGATTTTTGAAAAAGTTCAGCCATCTGGTCAATTGTTAGCCATACGGTCTCATCTTCTAATACGGTCTCGATTTTAGTAATGCCATCCTCAGTTTGATAAATAATTATTTTCGTGTTTTCCATTTTTCTTTATTTGTCAATGTTTTTTTAAATAAGTTATTCTAATTTACTACTGTGCTTGCACCACCTAATTGAGTTCTCCACTTTGTTCCGATCATCATGTAGCAGAGAATTCCGTTTCACCACATTCACGCCACATGATTCCGCCACATGGCCAATAAATTCAATCGCTAACAACTTAGCTAGCCAACTGCCAACTGCTAGTCATCCTGAGCTTGTCGAAGGATGCCAACTTTTCCTAATCCACCAACTTCTTCAACTCCTGCAGTTTCACCACGTGACAGAGAATTCCGCTTTGCTGCATTCACGTCACATGGCTCAGTCAACTAATCTCTTTAATTCTTGTAGTTTCATTAGAGCATCTATGGGCGTAAGACTATTCACCTCCATACTCTTTAATTGCCTGTGCAGCTCCTCTATTTTAGGATCGGAAACACCAAACATGGTGAGTTGGTATTGGGGTACTTTAATGGTTTTTAGGGTCTCGCGGCCTGAGACTTGCGAGCGGTCTTGCTCTAGCTCTAATAATATTTGTTCGGCACGCTGCACCACTGTTAAAGGTACGCCCGCCATTTTGGCTACATGGATACCAAAGCTATGTTCGCTGCCGCCTTTTACAAGCTTGCGAAGGAAGAGAATTTTGTTTTTGGTTTCTTTAATCGAGATATGGAAATTGCAAATGCCCTCTACATTTTTCTCCAACTCATTGAGCTCATGGTAGTGGGTGGCAAATATTGTTTTAGGGGCTAAGGGATGCTTGCCTAAATACTCGGCTATGGCCCAAGCCAGGGATACGCCATCGAAGGTGCTAGTGCCACGCCCAATTTCATCTAATAGAATTAAACTGCGCGCACTTACATTGTTGAGGATGCCTGCGGTCTCAATCATCTCTACCATAAAGGTAGATTCGCCACTGGAGATATTATCGCTAGCGCCTACGCGGGTGTAGATGCGGTCGACCATGCCAAACTCGGCATGCTGGGCGGCTACAAAGCAACCTATTTGCCCCATGAGAACGGCCAAGGCGGTTTGTCGTAGAACGGCTGATTTACCACTCATGTTAGGACCTGTTAAAATAACAATGCGTTGCTTCTCTTTATCTAATGCAATATCGTTGGGGATATAGGTATCGTCTATTTTTAACTGCTGCTCGATAACAGGATGGCGGCAATTGGTAAGGTTAAGGTCGAACCCATCGTTAATAATAGGCTTAGCATAATTGTGCTGTTGCGAAACTTCGGCAAAACTTACCAAGCAATCGATGCGCGCCAATAGCTGACTGTTGAGTTGCACTGCGGTAATATAACTGCCCATGTAATGCAATAGCTCGCTATACAATCGGTTTTCTATTTCGAAAATGCGACTCTCGGCTGTTAATATTTTTTCTTCGTAGGTTTTTAATTCTTGGGTAATATAACGCTCGGCATTGGTAAGGGTTTGTTTGCGAATCCAATCTTCGGGCACCTTGTCTTTGTGGGTATTGGTAACTTCTAAATAATAACCAAACACAGAGTTAAAGGCAATTTTTAAAGAAGAAATGCCTGTGCGTTCGGTCTCGCGTTTTTGTATGCCTACTAAATAATCTTTGCCGCTATAGGCCAGGGCTCTTAGCTCGTCTAACTCGGCATCAACGCCATCATTGATAACGCCTCCTTTATTTACTAGGAGGGGTGAATCTACTTTTACCTCGCGGGTAATTTTATCGATAAGGGTTTGGCATGGATTTAATTGCTCGTTGAGAATTTGCATTTCGGCGCCTTGCAAAAGCCCTGTAATTTGCTTGATGTTTTTAACACAATCTAAGGCGCGGGCCATTTGCAATACCTCGCGGGGATTGGCGCGCAGTAAGGATATTTTAGAGATGATTCGCTCTACATCGCCACATTGTTTCAGTTGTGCAGCAATATCTGTGAAGGCTGTTTTATTTTGAATTAAACTTTCAACTGTATTGAGGCGGTTGTTAATTTCGGGCAAATCTTTGAGGGGCAATACCAGCCATTTTTTGAGCATGCGACTGCCCATTGGGGTGAGGGTTTTATCGAGCACATCTACCAAACATTTGCCGCCTTGGTAGGTAGGGTAGAGGATCTCTAAATTGCGAATGGTAAATTGATCGAACCATACATAATTATCTTCATCGATACGGCTAATGGTATTGATGTGGGTGATGTTGTTTTGTTGGTTGTGTTCAAGGTAATACAACGAACTGCCTGCAGCGATAATGGCATTCGGCAAATGGCTAATACCAAAACCTTTGAGGGTAGTGGTGCCAAAGTGTGACAACAATTTTTCTTGGGTATAATCCAATTGAAACACCCAATCATCGATGGTGAATTGATAAAATTTTTCGCCTGTTAATTCTTTAAATTGTTTGGCTTGGTTTTTACTTAAAATAACCTCCGATGGGCGCAGGCTATTGAGTAATTTATCGATGTAATCGAGGGGACCTTCGGCTACTAAAAATTCGCCTGTAGAGATATCTAAAAAAGAACAACCGGCAATGTTGCCATTGAAATAAATAGCAGCTAAATAATTATTGCTGCGGGTATCTAATACTTTATCGTTAAATACAACACCAGGCGTTACGAGTTCGGTAACACCGCGTTTAACAATGCCTTTGGCCATTTTAGGATCTTCGAGTTGATCGCAGATGGCAACACGCTGTCCAGCACGAACCAGTTTAGGTAAATAGGTGTCTAATGAGTGGTGAGGGAAACCTGCCAATTCAATTTCGCTGCTGCTGCCTGCTCCGCGTTTGGTGAGTACGATGCCTAAAATTTGAGAAGCACAAATGGCATCTTCGCCAAAGGTTTCGTAAAAATCGCCTACTCTAAACAATAGTAAGGCGCCCGGATATTTTTGTTTAAATCCGAAATATTGCTTCATCAGCGGTGTTTGAGAATCTGTTATCTTTGCACTCATAATTTACCATTTTTACGAGGCGGTAAGTTATAAAAATTACAATAAATACCACCCGTCAAAATGTTCCGCAAGTTAGCTACACATCAACTGAACCGATTAACAATTTATCAATACCAACAACTCGAAAAAAAACCGATTGCAATTGTGTTAGACAATGTGCGCAGTTTGAATAATGTAGGCAGTATTTTTCGCACCTCGGATGGGTTTGGAATTGAGAAAATTTATTTGTGTGGTATTACAGGTACGCCTCCTCACCGCGACATTCATAAAACCGCTTTGGGTGCCGAGAACAGCATGGCTTGGGAGCATGTAGAAAGTACGGTAGAGGTATGTAAAAAGCTAAAAGCAGAGGGCTACAAATTGGCCGCCATAGAACAAGCGGAAGGCAGTGTGAGTTTAAAAGATTTTACAATTAATGCCAACGAAAAATGGGCGATTATTTTTGGCAACGAGGTAGATGGGGTACACAATGATGTGTTGGCCTTGTGCGATGCTTGTGTGGAGATACCGCAGTTTGGAACCAAGCATTCTTTCAATGTATCCGTATGTGCGGGCATTATTTTGTGGGAGTTGTTGAAGGCCTAATATAAAGCTCGCTTGCTGCGTTATGCTTGCCAAACAAAATGCTCATTTACTGTTTGTAAACTCCGCTTTTATTTGACTCGAATGCCTTGCCATCGCACTTTCTATTAAGCCTTACGGCGTTTGATTTATTGGTTCACATTTAAAGCTTGCTTTAAATACTTAAGTGCTCTTGTTGTAGCGCCTTTAATTAACTAAGTAATTCCGCAGCCCGTCATGCTGAAAAACAGGAAGCATGGCAAGCGAGCAGGCTGTTTATTCAGCATCGGGCAGACCCCACCCCAAATTTCCACCGAAGCCCCTTCCCCCGAATGAGAACCATGGAAATATAGATTCCGGTTACTCCGCGCGTTCCTGAATAAATATTTTTACAGAGCCACAAATATTTTTCAGGAAGACTTCACTCTAGGAAGTTTGTGGTTAGGTTTTGGCAAAATCCTCAGACAAATCTTTCATATCCGGATTGACGGATTGGATGGGCTCTATTTTCCATTGTCTGTGCCAATTTTTAAGTTGCTTTTCTCTTGCAATGGTAGCCACAATGGATGGAATTGTTTCGAAATAAACCAAATAAAAGCAATTGTAACGCGAAGTAAATTTTCCGCCAATTGAATCTTTGTGTTGAGAAACCCTTCTTTGTAAATTCGAAGTTACGCCAATATAAAACGAACTTCTTTTTTTGTTCGACATGATGTAAACATAGCCTGTTTTCATAATAGCGAATCTAAAAAAAAATAAAGAAATAAGTAACGGTCTATTTGCGAGATGCTCCTCTAGTTTACTATTTCGTTGTGTTTAAAATTTTTCCTTTTACCGACTGTGATAGGAAGGTTATCGGGATTGAAAATGTTGGTATTAATTGCAATGCCAAACATTAATGAGGAATTAGTTATGGCATATTTGTTCGCGTTGTTATAATGTGAAATGACAAAATTTAATTTCAACTTAAGGTGCTCCGATTTTGAAATACTAAAAGTGAAATTATGTTCAAATAAGTTGGAGCTCCAATGCTTATCTAACGCACTATATTGTTCCCAGTAGGTTGAATCATTGTAATTCAAATTTGAAAATTTAAGTTTACTAGCTCTTAAAGAATAAGTAAAACTGGTTCGTTTGTTTGGGGATTGAAAACTGAAATTGGGCATAATTCCAATTCTTTGATAGTGCCCACTAAGTTGATAGAATTTTGAAGTATTTCTAGCAGAGAATGTAGTTGCAGATGGATTTCTCCAATGGACTTCATTTTCGTTGGAGAAATCTCCAATTCTTAAATCTCCAAAAATCTCAAATCTAAAATTTTGACTAAGGCGCTGGTTTAAGAAATAACCAATCCCTAAATTATAGTAATCCTGATGATATCTGAATTTTGTATAAGTGGCGGGCCTTAAAATGATAGCATCATTGGATTGGTTGTTAAATCCACCACCAGCCCCGGCATAAAGAGCTGCAAAATTTGTAAGTGCATATCCTGCGGTAATTTCAGATTTTATAAAGCCAATTGAAAAATCAGTGTAAAAATCACCTTTGTTTTTAAATAAGGGTGTTGGATTCCTTGTTGGGGCATATAAGAGTGCCTTTTGTCTGCCGCAGCCTGCAATCAAGCTAGATAGAATTATAATTGAAAGAAAGGATATGATTTTTCTGTCCATAATGAGCCGGCCTATTTTTACAAACATAAGTAAAAATTAAGCTTTTAATAATTTAATTCTATATTTTAAAGCTTGATTGAAAGAGTTTTGTTACTCAGATATGCTCTTGTTGTAGCGCCTTTAATTAACGTAATGAAGACGCAGCCCGGTATGCTGAACTTTTTTCTTGTAGCGCATCGGAATAAAAATGCTGCTCCGAGCATTTATTCAGCATCGGGCAGACCCCGCCCCAAATTTCCACCGTAGCCCCTTCCCCCGAATGAGAACCATAGAAATATAGATTCCGGTTACTTCGCGCGTTCCTGAATAAATATTTGTACAGAGCCACAAATATTTTTCAGGAAGACTTCACTCTAGGAAGTTTGTGGTTAGGTTTTGGCAAAATCCTCAGACAAATCTTTCATATCCGGATTGACGGATTGGATGGGTTCTATTTTCCATTGTCTGTGCCAATTTTTAAGTTGCTTTTCTCTTGCAATGGCAGCCACAATGAATGGAATTGTTTCGAAATAAACGAGGTAGAAACAATTGTAACGCGAAGTGAATTTTCCGCCAATTGAATCTTTGTGTTGAGAAACCTTTCTTTGTAAATTCGAAGTTACGCCAATATAAAACGAACTTCTTTTTTTGTTGAATTGATTTCTTTAAGTTTGTTTGAAATACCGAATTAATCCAGCCTATTATGACTGAAGAACAATCAACCCGCAAAAAAATCTTAGAGAATAAGTTTCTGCCATTGATACTCATGGCATTGAATTTATCTTTTTTCTTTTATTTCATCCCCGATCATGTAGCCGAGTCCTATTCAACCTTCTTGGCCATACTTGGAGGTGTTATTACCATGGTGCTTGCATTTTGGATTGCCTTATTTGTGTTGCCTAAAGTATTCGATGCTGCACCTATTTTTATGGCGTTGCTTTGTATGAGTTCTTTGTTTGTTTTTGGTTATCTTTTTATTGTAAAGACAAGTGATTTTAGTGCGAATGAATTATCAAAATATGGGGTTTTAACCAATGCTGTTATAGTTGATAAAACACAATTATACGGAAGGCGAGGTAAGACCATTCAAAGTATGGAAGTTCAATTTACTACCCAAGATGCGAAATCTGTTACAGCTAAAATTTTGTTGTCAGAAGGGGAATATGAGCGTTTTCAAGAAGGTATGCAAGTGCCAATCACTTACTCCTCAAAACATCCGGAAATTGTTGGAATTGCTTATAGTAAAATGAAGCAATAAAGAGGTTCTTTTTAAATACATAATAAGCTTTCAATTCTGGTTAGGCAATAGACATAAAAAAAGCTGGATCTAACAAATTATAGACCCAGCTTTAGTAAATATTTAGTTTGTTTTATTGTATAATCAACTTAATGTTTTTGATGCTGTCGAACATAGTAATTTTCACCATGTACATACCAGCAGGTAATTGGTTTAATTCCGTTTGACCATTTACAATGCCACTAACAATTTCTTTGCCATTGATATCCATGATTGAATAGTTAGCCAATTCACTGGTTTCGATGTTCACAATGCCTTTCGAAGGATTCGGGTATACTTTAACGATTTCGTTTTGTTTCGATTTGAAATCAATTTTAATCATATTAGAAAGTGAAGATTTACCATCCATATCGACTTGATTTAATCTGTAAAAATTAATATCAGATGTTGTAGGGTCAATGTATTCATAATTATTAATACCCGCTGAATTGTTTTTCGCATTGACCGTACCAATGGTTTGCCAATGTAAGCCATCGATGCTTTTTTGTACTTCGAAGTAGGCATTTTCAACCTCGTCTGTAGTAGCCCATTTAATTAATGATGCGTGTGATTCTTGCAGTGCTTTACCTTCGAAATTGATTAGCATAACAGGAAGCGATGTCAAAGGATTTCCAATTCCAAAAGGAGAGAAAGTGCCAGTGTAACCTGTATAAGTTAAGCTAGTGCTTGTTGAACTTGTAGTGCCAGTTTGTTTTACCCAATAAGCGCCATCAAAGTGAAATAAAGTAGCAGTAGAAATATTATAAGCTTCGCCAGCGTTCCAATTGAATACAAAATTCAAACCGCTACCTGCATTAGGATTGGTTTTACCAATGTCCCAGGTATGTCTCACGTGGCCATCTCTGCTTGTATCGCCAGAGTAACCATTAAAGTATACTTTGTCATAAACTCTTACCGAGAAATAATCATTGCTACCCGTATTATTTGTAATCTTAAGTGGGTTATAGGTGCTTTTTCCAACTGGAATGGTAGTTGATGATAAATTGCTGATATTCGTTTTTACAACACCTGTACCAGTGGTCTTAATGTAATTGCTGCTATTGGCATTGCTGAAGCTTGAAGCGGTTAAATTGTAGTTGCCAATATCGATGGTGCGATTGGCGCCATTGAAATTTAGATTGCCTATTATTCTTGTTTGATCTAAGATAACACTGTTAGTAGAAGAACTGCTAATTACAACATCAAGTCCATTGTCTGCAACTCCACCACACCAGTTCGAAGCGGTTTGCCAAGCATTGCTTGTACCACCGTCCCAACGGCAAACTGTAGTGCCATAAACGGTGATGGTTCCATAGCTGCTATAAGCATTTCCGCAACTGCCATTTACTAATTGTGCTCTGTAAAGTCTGTTTGCACTAACGCTTGAATAAGCCAATGAAGCGGTTGTATTGGCAACGTTGGTCCAAATAATTCCGCCATCGATTGAATACTGCCATTTTGCAATGGTACCTGTATAGCTGCTAAGTGTTAAAGTGCCTGAGTTGCTTCCGCCACAATGTTCGGCATTGCTAACACTACCACCAATGGGTGCGGTTCCAGAGGTTACTGTAATGGTATATCCTGGTGTAAATACGGCACTTCCGCAACCATTGTTTTGAATGGAAGCTCTGAAGTAATAGGTGCCAGTGGAACCTAATGCATAAGACATCGCGGTAGTGGTATTGCTAATGTCTGTAACAGCACTCGCAAATGTGCTACTAGTAGAAACCTGCCATTTTAAAATGGAGCCAGTATTGCCATATAAATTAAATGAAGCAGATGCTCCAGCGCAGATGGTATTATTAGCAGCTACAATATTACCTGCAATTGTTTTATTAACATAGATAGGTGTTGAACTTGTTGCTAAACTGCTGCAACCACTTGCTGTATTCACTACTGCTCTATAATAAGTAGTAGTGGTAATGTTTGTAGCAGTATAGGTTGTTGTTGTATTGCCAATGCTTGTAGCTGCTGTTAAGAAATTATCGAGTGATGATTCCCATCTTGCTACCGTTCCTGATAAGCCAGTTAGGGTGAGGGCTGTGCTATTCGTTCCTGAACAAACAGAAATATTGCCACCAGTAATAGTTCCCGAAGGTGCGCCGTTGATATAAACACTTCTTGTTGTAACTACTTTAGAAGAGGTATTGTCATTTGGCATGCCACCAAATTCGATGATACTACCAATAGAACTTGTATTTGGAAAATCGTTCCATAAACCAGTTCCAGTATACATGTGGCCGTAATCTTCTTCACCTACTGTTCCATTGTTCGGATAGTCATTCGGTTCGCCCGACGACCAGTTGTTGTAAACACCTGAAACAGGTAATACGCCTCCTGAAGCCCATGCATTTTGTGCAGATATTTTTTGACCTCTCTCAGGTCCTGTTATCCAATAAAAATTGCCGTCTGCGGCAGTTTGATTAGCAAAAGCTGTATAGCCTAAAGCGGCATTTATTTCCGCATAATTATCGGAGCATCCTATCCATGAATTTTGACCAACCAATACGAAAGAGAAACTGTTTTCTGATTGTGCGTCAATAGTGGCTAAATAACCCTCTCGTCCAAAATAGGAATAACCTGATGCATAAGCTTTTGCACCGGTCCAGCTTGTGCCAGTGGCGTAGTATTCATAAAAATGACCGTTCAAGATATTGTAGTATTTGATTCCTACAACAAAACTAATAAGTCTGCTTTCAGGGTTACATACCGCCGAAGTAGTGGTAAGTGTTACAGTGCGCATTAAGGCTTGCCAATTGGCAGGGGTGGTAGTACCCGAAAATACCAAGCTTCTGGTTGCAGTGTTAAAGGTTGCCACAGTAATACCCGATGGTAAGGTGCCTGTAACACCAAGAACATCGCCCGAAGTGTAGCTACCTGTAATAGAAACAGTAAATCCTGTAATATTACCATTGGCTGTCAATACAATGTTTGAGTCAACAATACTTGAAGTATTATTGACAATGGTCCGTATCGAACTTGATCCATTGATGTTGGCTGAAGTAGCGCTTTGTGCAAACACTTGTTGAAATGAGATTAGGAAAAGGAAGCACATAAAGGTCTGCTTTACTCTAATAAATGAATGATTTTTGTAAGGATGTGTATGTTGCATTTTTGTATAGTGTGCCGCAAATGTAGAAACAATTTTGAAAAGAAAAAATCGTAAATAATTGATTTTCAAAGTGTTAGTATTATATACCTATTCATTTGTTTGTATAGCCGCTTTTATTCACTTATAGGAGTCCTATTTTCGGTATTTGCGAAAAATGGGACTTTCGTATGACTGATAATCAGTTATTTATGTTCGTTTTGTATAAAACAGAAAACGCTAAATTAGTATTTTTAGTGAGGGTTTATACTCAGGGTTATAAAACTTAAAGATTCAAATGGAATTTATTTTTTAGAGAAAATCCGTTGCGATTTACAGGATGTAATGGGTTTTAAAACAGTTGATTGTGATAAATATTGTAAGCTATTTACTAGAGGTTTAACCCTGTTGTTATTTATGATCAAAAAAAACGGAATTAAAATTATTTAGGATAATAATTGGTCTGAGAATTGATACAAATCAATTAAAATCAATTTAGAAATGGCTTTTAAAACAACATGCAATAGAAAGGTTTTGCAACAAATCGCAAATTTTAACCTACAGAATTGCTATTGATTTGGAACCAATAATAACCAAAGTCGAAGTTCTTTGGTCAGTTACTGAATGCTAATTTCATCTTTGAGTTTGGGCCATGCATTGCTAAAGAAAAATTTGTTCAGAACTACAATGTGGTTAAGTCAGTCTATATGCCTTGAATCTTGTTAGTCCTTAATAAGCTTTTAGCTTAAAGCCCACTGGTATTTATATTAACCACTAATCCTAACATGATAGAAGCATTCAAAACAGGTACAGCATTCACAAGCTCTTCACTATTTAAACCTTGGTATAATCCAAACTGCATTTGAAATTTCAATTTTTCTCCACCTGCGCGCATGGTTAAGGCATGTTCTAACAACATGTAATTTGTTTTACTGTTTAGTCGCTTCAAATCGCTCTGCCAAAAGGTGCTATTGTTATTCGTTGAGTTGGTGAAGGTGATTTGACTAACACGGGCAGAATAGGCAATAGAAAAACTATTGTCGTTACTTGTAAAACCGATATTGGGCATAATGCCAATACGCATAAAGTTTCCATTTAAAAAAAGTTTATTGCCATTTTGTACATAGCTATTCCGGTAGTTGCCCATGGCTAAATCGCCAAAAATTTCGAATCTAAAATTGGCACTTTCTTCTTGATTCAAAAAATAACCCAGTCCTAAATTGAGCATGTCTCCGCGATATCGGCGGTTTTCAGTCGTGGTTACTTGGCTTTGGGAGTCGGTGGTGCTTGTGTTTACATTTAATCCCGAACCGCCATAACCAATATAACCGCCAATGTTTTTAGTAATGGCATAACCGGCTGTCAAGTCATATTTATTCAAAAAATTTGAGGAACCGTCGATGTATACATCGCCTTTATCCTTAAACAAAGGCACTGGATTGCGATTTGGGGTGTAAAATCTAGCCCTACATGAGCTAAAAATTAGTACGCATAATATTACACTAACAAATAGATAATCAAGTTTTTTCATAATGAATTATAATACTTAAACAAATTTACTGTTATTATATATAGAAACAAAATATGTCTATTTTAGCACTCTTTTGAGAATTGCTATTGATTACTCTTTTAAGGTTTCCCGTCATCATGGCACTATATTTGAAAAATATATGGGAATGAAAGGCATCTCTACATTTGTCATACTAGTAATTGCAATGGTTGAAAGCCATGCACAGAAACTCGATTTTTCTAAATTGGTAGATGCCGAGCAAGACAGAATCGACTTGCTGGATATGAAAGCCGATAAAAATATAGTGATTGGCAATAAAGTTCAAAACCAATTGGCCAACAAAATATATTTTAACATGGTAGATCAGTTGCAAGCCGATATTGCGGCCAATCCTGTTGCAACCGAATTAAATTATAAAGCGCTTATAGAATTTTTGAAATTGGTGCAGCGTCAGAGTGTCTATCACCTGATGGCCAATCAACATGCCATCGCCTTGGCCAATAGAATGATGGTATTAAAGAACGATGCCAAAGAATTGGAATTGTTAAAAACCGATTTGAAAACAGGTATCCTTATTTCCGATTTTATTAATTCGAAATCGTATGCCAAAGATTATTGGGTGCATGTGGCTGGTTTTTATCCAACAGATTTGTTAAACAAGTTTAAAAACTTGGCTTATACTCCCATTGGTACTGCGGTTGTGAATGCTGTAGCCAAGGCCGATCCAAATGCGGTGAAACAATATTTTGGCACCAATCATTTGGTTGATCGTGCGCTCAAAAATTCGAAAGATACGGTTGTGCAATTGATTAATACCATTTATAAAACCTATGGTATGCAATCTAAATCCTATGCGTTGTTGCACTATGTGTATTATAAAAAAATGGATTTACAAGATGCCGAAACATTGAGCAAGAATCCAAAATTGTTTTTTAAAACCTTAATTGAATTAAGGAAAAATAAAAATATACTGGCCGATTATACGGTCGATAAGGAGCTCCAAACCATAGGCATGGAGCGGGTGGTAGAAATTAATTTGCGCCACGAGGACAAAGAGCCCGTTCGTTTTGAACCTATAAATAACGACAATGCAGCCGAAATATATACCGCTATTGTGTATTGCCCTGAAGAGATTTTTACCTCCTCGTTTTTGGGTATGTACAAGCGCATGATGGAAAAGAAAAAGGAACCATCGGGGTATTATTTTTTAGCTAGAACCAATTTTAATAAGTTTAGAATCTTTATTAAACAATGTGCGGGTTATAACAAATTGGATGATTTTTTTAGTACCATGAACGATAGTCAGGCCAATGCACTCATTACGATGTTTGCTAGTGGTTTGTATAACTATGGCGGCGATCTTGGTCCTGCAGTCGATGTTGCAGATACTTATGGTAGTTTAGAAAATGAAAAAATAAAAGCGCTGTTTAAAAAGGTCATTGAAAGTGAATACAAACAAACCTTGTTGAGCAAGAACGATCATGGCATTAAAATTTATGGCTTACTTTCAAAGTTAATTGGGGGTACCCCCGAAAATTACACCAGTGCTTATCAGTTTACAATCCCCAATTTAGATAGGGTAAGTACTGCCGAATTGTTTCCTGATAGCGTGCATATTCAACAGCATTTTTTCTTTGACGATGAAGATGGCGAAACGGCTTTTGCGGCTTGGTTAACACAATATCCTGCCACACTTTATAAAAAAGAAGACAAGGGCAGTTATGTGGTTATGAAAACCATTAAAGGTAAGCGCATGGAGATATATGCCAACAAACCTGCAAGTGAATTTGCTGGTCGCGAAGACCTGCGTAAATTATTCGAATCGCGCAATCGTTTCCCCGATATGATTGTGCACCGTGGACACAGCTATTACATAGAAAATACATTGGCCAATATGACCAATAGCAATCGCATTGCCATACTTGGGAGTTGTGGAGGTTATCAGAACATTAGCAAAGCGATGGAGAATGCTATGGACGTGCAAATTGTAAGTACTAAGCAAGTAGGAACCATGGCTGTAAACTCAGTGCTCATTAGCGAAATTACAGAGACGATTCGTTTGGGAAAGGATATTGTATGGGTTGAATTATGGAAGCAGATTTCAGCCAAGCTTAAAGACAATCCGCAATTCAAAGATTATATACCGCCGTATAAAAATTTGGGAGCAAGATTTATTAAAGCATATAATGCTTTATAGATTTAAATCAAAATGATTGAAAAAAGCAATTGTAATTTAACAAGGCAATAAAATTTTTATTTTCTCAATACATTATCCGTCTGAATATAATCAGGCATTAAATCTTTGGCGATGTTTATTTCGGCTAAATCATTAATTGTCCATAGTTGAATGCGCAGCCCTTTTGAATGCAATTCTTGAATTTGTTCTTTGGAGATATTCTGATTGATATATTTAAATGAAATGCCATCTAAATTTGCTTTCAACGCACGATATACACCCTTGTTATAATCGCCATAGGTAGTTAAATAGCATTGTATACTTGGATCTTTTTCTTTGATTCGTTTTAGGCAAATGCCATTCTCACATTCCGCTAATAATTGAGCGCCGCAATTGTATTTTACAGAAAGTTTGCCTATCTCATCTGCCAATTTAATAAGGTAGCCTTGTGAGTTAGAATAGCGTGTAGGCAACCATGGTTTTATATCTAGCGAAATATAATCGGAATTGTTAGTCTGTTGCTTCCATTGTAAAATTTCTTCTAATGTATTTAATTGTAAGCCATTCTTTTTTGCAATGTTTTTTATCTCTTCATCTTTTAGTCCAGTAATGCGTTTATCGTCGCCATTTTCATCTTGAATTATTTCATCATGAAACAACCACAGGGTGCCATCTCTACTTTTTTGAATGTCAATTTCAATGCCATCTAAAATACCAAAACTATAAATAGCAGCTTCAAGTGTATTTTCTTTAAAGGGATTGTTGCTGCCCCCACCAGCCTTATGTGCTATAAATGTTGTTTGCAAATATGGGTTGCTTTTGTCGGCATAGACACTGGCATCTTTTTTACAAGCAGTTAATGCAAGTATTATAAAAATAATAGTTATAAAACACCTCATGGTATAAATACAATTTTAAGCAACGTATCCCCTAAAAGGACTTTTTGCTTTTCTAATTTAATGAATACTCTTTTCCGTATAAAAAATAAAATAAAAAATACAAAAGAGCGTAGAAATGCCCGCTACTGCGAATAATGTATTAGCCCCAAACTGAAACCAAATATACCCGCCAGCACTGCTAGCTATAAGGGCACATATACTCTGAAAGCCTGCAAATGTGCCTATTGCCGTTGCGGTATCTTTTTTATCGGTTACATTGCTAATCCATGCTTTCGATATGCCTTCGGTAGCTGCCGCATACAAGCCATAAATGATAAAAAGTAAAATGTATGAACTTTTACCCAATTGCATTGAAAATCCTAAATAAACAAAGGCGTATAAAAATAGGCCCATAATAAATGTTATTTTCAAGCCCCATTTATCGGCCATTTTACCCAACGGGAAAGCAAACAAAGCATACACGAAATTGTATAAAATATACAACGCAATGACATGCGTATCGCTCCATCCAAATTGTTTTAATTGCAATAATAAAAATACATCAGAACTATTAAATAGAGCAAAGGCAAGCAAACCAATCGACAGTTTTTTATAGGCCTTAGGACTTTCTTTCCAAAAATTTAAAAAGGATAAAAAGCTAGGTCGTGATTGTTGAGGGGCTTGTTCTCTCTTTTTTTCTTTAATTAAAAAAGTAAAAAGCAGTGCGAATACACCTGGGATAAAAGCAATGTAAAACAAAGTAATATAATCTGCGGGGTGGTAGTATAAATAAACAAGCGCAAGCAAGGGTCCTATGGCAGCCCCCAAAGTATCCATAGAACGGTGAAATCCGAATATAGCCCCCTTGGTTTTTGGCGTAGCCTCATCGGAGAGCATGGCATCGCGAGCCCCAGTGCGTATGCCTTTGCCTAATCTATCGATACTGCGCGAAAAGAAAATCCAAAGTGGGGCCATAAAAAAGGCTAACATCGGTTTGGAAATGGCACTCAATCCATATCCCAATTGTACAAATGGCAGTCGTTTTTGATACGTGTCGGATACCTTTCCAAAGTAACCTTTGCTTAGTCCTGCCAATGCTTCGGCTACCCCTTCGAGCACACCAATAATTAAAATTGAAAAGCCAATTGTTTTTAAATAAATAGGCATAATGGGATACAACATTTCGCTTGCTGTATCCGTAAATAAACTCACCAGCGAGAGGATCCAGACATTCTTGCTGATGATTTTCATCAAAAAAAACTAGAATTTAATGTTTTCGGTTAACATAGGCACACCGTTTACATATAGCAATGCTTGGTAATCGCCAAAATCTAAATCGGCATCAGAAATCCAATAACTTTCTTTGTAGTCGCCTTTTGGTTTGTCTTTAGCGGTTAAAAAATAAAGTACTACATTGCCGGCTTTGTCGTATAAAATTATTTTTACATTCGAAGTATCCGCCAAGGTATAATTGAAATTAACCCTTTGACTTACTTTGGCGTTTGCATAAGCTTTGGGCACAGGAATTAATTGTGCTTTGCATACCGATTTGATCAAAGCGGCTGTTTTTACTTTGTCTTTGCATAAATCAAGTAAGCCAGATAACAGTAAATTGTCTGTTGCACACCAAACGGCATTTTGACCAATGTCATTTTGAAAATTTCCAATTTCTACCTCTTTTATAACCCTTAGGAGAGGGTCAGCACAAACATCACCCACAGTAAAAATATGATAACCACTTGGGGTCAATTTGGTAAACTCTGAAGAAATGGCCATCACTTTTAGCGTTTGTTCTTTTTTAGGAGCAACCAAAATATACTTGGTTTTGGTGCATACCATATTTGAAATACTCGCATCCTTGCATTTAAATGTGGTGCCCGTTTTTACGGCTATTATCAATGGTTTATCAACTAAGCCTGTTATTTTTATTTTTATACATTCCCCAAAGTGAAGCAGATTAGTTCCTTTTAGTGGATCGACGCCATTAATTAAGGCTGCTATCTTTTTTTTGGTTACTGCTTCGTTCAAAGAAAGAGTATCTGTGGCATTTAGTCGAAATGAACAAAGTACAATCAGTATAACCAGCGTATTTTTGAATGTAATTGCTTGCATTAGACAAATGTATTGGATTCATTCCAATATTTTCATATTTATTCAAACTTTTTAAACAAAACCATCGTACATATTGTTATGAAATATATTAAATCACAATCAATTTTCACAGCACTGTTTTTCACTGTCTTAGTATTCGTACAATGCAGTAATACAGCCAATACAAATGGCAAAGTAACCTTGCTATCAAACAACGACACTATTAAAAAAGACACCATGAAAGTAATTAAAACCGATGCAGAATGGAAAGAACAATTATCTCCTCAAGAATACAAAGTATTAAGAGAAAAAGCAACTGATAGACCTTTTACGGGTGAATACGAAAACCATTGGGACAGCGGTATCTATGTTTGCAAGGGTTGCGGAACAGAGTTGTTTAGAAGTGAAACCAAGTTCGACGCAGGTTGCGGTTGGCCTAGTTTTTATGAAGGTCTGGATTCCTCTAAAATCACCGAGGTTGTAGACATTAGCATGGGCATGCGGAGGGTAGAAGTGCTTTGTTCAAAATGCGGAGGTCACCTTGGTCACGTGTTCACAGATGGCTTCGGCACGCCAACTGGCTTGCGTTATTGTATTAATTCTTCTAGCTTAGGCTTTAAGAAAAAAGAATAGAAGAACTTGTGCAAAAGGTTTGAATGTAATTTCGTAAATTGCTCCATTAAACGAATAAGATTATGAAAAGTTTATTTATTGCTGTTTTAGTCTGTTTTTTATTTGCTAATCAGTCGTTTGCACAAGGTTTAAAAGTGAGATTAACGGAGCACACTGCCAATGTTGAAACTGTTGCCTACTCAACCAACGGCCTATATTTTGTTTCAAGTGGTTGGGATGGCGCCGTTAACTTGTATACCATCGATTCTGTTGGTGTTCCTGTTTTTAAGCAATCT
Source organism: bacterium (assembly GCA_029945665.1). Lineage (GTDB taxonomy): Bacteria > Bacteroidota > Bacteroidia > NS11-12g > UBA955 > JABMMZ01. Next base: position 29,910 of record JAQSCZ010000024.1, read on the forward strand.
TTTTTAGGGCATTTAGGGGCCGTTACGTCCCTTAATTTCTCAAAAAACAATAAGTTCATTATTAGTTGCGGCAAGGATTACTCGGCGAGGATTTGGAATATTGAATTCCCTGATTCTTCTAAAACATTCAACATGCACTATGAATCTGTTACCAATGCCTTTCTAGATGCATCAGGCAAAAATATTATAACTTGCAGTGTAGATGGTACCATTAAAAACACCAACATTTACGATTCTCGAAAATCAAAAACCATCAAAGTTGGTAAGTCCATTAACGATTTGGTAATCAGTAGAGATGGGAAGTTTTATTATGCAGCCCTTAAAGGAGGCACCATTGCAAAAATTGAAACAGGCTCAACAAAGACTATCGCAGAATTCACTGGACACAATGACGAAATAAATACACTTGATATATCACCCGATGGTAAATTTTTAGCGAGTGGTAGTAGCGACAAAACCATTATTATATGGGATTTAATAACCGGTAAAGAATTGAAAAAACTAATTGGATTTGAATGGAAAGTGACTTGTGTAAAATTTAGTTCAGATGGCCAATTTATCATTGGTGGCTGCAACGATGGTACCACAAAATTATTTGATGTCAATACTGGTAAATTAATTTCTGACTTTGCCGAATTAAGTAAAAATGTTCGCGATGTAGCCTTCAGTGCCAATGCCAAACAAATTGCGATTGCTACAAATTTAGAATCTGCTAATTATGGTGCTGTAATATATAACAGCGGTGTTTTTATTACAAGTCCCGAACCTGCTAATAGAGTCAAAGGATCCAAACCAGTAGTGAAAGGTAATTCTAGGCAAATTGTGAAACCAACCGTTAAAGTTCCTGTTAAATAAATGAGCGATATAAATCAAAGTATTGAATCTAGTAAAGCACCCGAGCCGGTTGGACTTTACCCACATGCCAAAAGAGTTGGCAATTTATTGTTTTTAAGTGGTGTCGGTCCGCGCGAAAAGGGAACTAAAATAATTCCAGGGGTTGAATTAGATGAAGATAGAAATATTATCAGTTATGATATTGCTATCCAATGTCGAAGTGTCTTTCAAAATATTAAATACATATTAGAAGATGCCGGCAGCAGTTGGAATAACATTGTAGATGTTACTGTTTTTCTAACCAATATGAAAGATGATTTCCCGATTTATAATAAAATATGGGCCGAGTATTTTGCAGAGAATCCCCCTTGCAGAACAACCTTAGAAATTAATTGTCTGCCTACACCTATCGCCATCGAGCTAAAGGTAATTGCTACAGTTTAAATATTTAGATAACTGCTTAAAATTGGTGCCGATTTTGGCTAACTTACTCTGAGAAATTATTATGGATTTCTTCTTCGAATCTTTGGTTAAATAAAAAAAATTACCACATAAAACTCTCTTCAACCCACCATTTCTCTTGTAGCTTAAGCGTTTTTTCAATAATATCTCTAACGCAACCTTCGCCACCCTTAATAGGGGATATATAATCGCAAATATTTAAAATATCAATAGCTGCATCGGCTGGGCAGCAGGATACACCAACAATCTTAAGCAAAGGGTAATCGGGTAAATCATCACCCATGTAAATGATATCTTCGGGTGTTAGTTTGTGTTTTGCAAGAAATTCTTCGAAGGCAGCCTTCTTGTGTTTTTGTCCGGTATAAATGTCTTTTACACCCAATAATTCAAAGCGTTTATTCATGCCATTGCTCGATCCTCCTGAGATAATAGCCATCGGATAATTCAACTTTGTGGCGTGCTGTATGGCATAGCCATCCTTGATGTTAAAGCTTCTTAAAAAATGACCATCCTCAGTCCCTATTACCGAGCCATTTGTCATAACGCCATCCACATCGAATATAAAAGCCTTGGCTTTTTTAAGTTTTTGATGAATTAATTCCACTGATTGTATTTTTATTATTTTGTTACCAAGTCTTTGATTTCGTCATATATGATTTCTGATACAAACTCAGCACCTTCCTTGGTAAAATGATAGCCATCGTAAAAGAATCTAGAATCCTTTGGTAAGCGGGCAGAAACATTGATAAATGGCAGTTTATTTTCTGTTGCAATATCGAAACTTGTTTTGTTGTATTGTTTTAAAAGTAAAGATTTGGCCTTGCCATTGATAGCGCCAGTTTTTAGGGTGCCCAAATCAATATTGGTTACAACATCTTTCTCGTCGCCAAATAAAATCGCTTGCGATACCAAGATTAGTTTTATTTGATTGGCTTTGCATGCATCGGCCAATTGTTGTAAATTGTTTTTGTATAGTTCTAACATTGGCTGCTCGCGGGCTATGCGCTGTAAAATAGCACTGTCTGACATTTCCAAAGTTGGATTTGTTTTTAAATCTAAAGCTTGATGATACAACATGTCTTGCGGACGTGGAATATGTTGACCAAATAGGATTGCAGAAATTGTTTTTGGAATCTGCAAAAATTGATAGGTCCTTTCGGAAAGCGTCAGTTCTTCTATGGGCGTTTCTTCAATTGGCGCGAGTTTTATATTGTCTAAGCCACACATCAAAATAACAAATCGCGGTTTCAACGGCAACACATTGGTCTTAAAAAATTTTAAATATTTCGAAGATATGAGTCCTGCTGTTCCAGCATTGTTTAGCCATATATGCTCATCCTTTTTTTCTAAGGTTTTAAATAATTGTGTAGGCCAATCTGTGCCATCGGTTAAATAAGGACACTCGGTTGTGCTGCTGCCCATACAAATAATACGGTTGGTTTGTTTCTCATTGGGCTCGTTGCCCCTAAAACCCAAACTATTCGTACTAATGGTAATGTCATTTTCCATGTCGATGGTATTAGGAATACCTTTGATAGTGTACGATTTATTAGGAAAAAGTTCGTAGGTTTCGATCGCATTTTTTCTAATAAACGGGTTGTAAATATGCAATAGAATTTCTGTTCCTAAAGAAATCATAAAGACCCAGTTTAGAATTTTTAGCGTCAATTTCATTACTACAAAATTAGTGTTTTCAAGCATTGAATATTAATTTGTAAATGAATGATATAAACAATGTGCACTATTTAGCGCTAAATATTATAATTTTGCAGGTATGAAATATAAAAGGATATTGCTTAAATTGAGTGGTGAAGCATTGATGGGGGAGAAGGAATTTGGCATCGATGCCAAAGTTTTAGAGGCTTATGCCAACGAGATTAAAGCAACCGTTGCACTGGGTGTTCAAGTAGCTATTGTAATCGGTGGCGGCAATATCTTTAGAGGTGTACAAGGTGTTCAAGGTGGTGTGGTAGACAGAGCACAAGGAGATTACATGGGTATGTTGGCTACTGTTATTAATGCCATGGCGTTACAAGGTGCTTTAGAAAAATTAGAAGTTAAAACCCGTTTACAGTCTGCCATTAAAATGGAACAGATTTGCGAACCTTTCATACGCAGAAGAGCCGTTCGTCACCTAGAAAAAGGACGTGTGGTGATATTTGGCGCCGGTACTGGTAATCCTTATTTTACAACCGATACAGCGGCTTCGCTAAGAGCAGTTGAAATTGAAGCCGATGTGATTCTTAAAGGCACACGTGTAGATGGCGTGTATACTGCCGATCCTGAAAAGCACAGTGATGCTAAAAAATATGATGTGGTGAGTTTCTCCGAGGTTTATGAAAGAGGATTGAACATCATGGATTTGACAGCCATTACTTTGTGCCAAGAAAATAATTTACCAATCGTAGTCTTTGATATGAACAAACAAGGAAACCTAAAGCGCCTTATGGAAGGTGAAAAGGTTGGTACTTTGGTGAGTTAATTTATCTGTTTTTTGCATGAATAGACAAAAATTAAAAATGGCTATCTTGGTGTGGATTAGTATTTATCCGCTCATTACTTTGGTCTTTCTTTTTTTTGGTCCTTATTTGATTAAGCTACCATTGCTTTTAAGAACCTTGGTGCTTACTTTATTCTTAGTGCCTACCATGGTATTTGTTTTATTGCCCTTTTGGACCAAGGCGCTCAAAAGGTTTTTTAATAATTGGTAATTAAATATATGGAAAAGCCAACATCTTATTGTGCTGCAGTGGCTTTAATGGAGGCCGATAACCTCCATAAAATATACCACGATACCGCCTATGGGTTTAATATCGACGATGACAATGAATTATTCGAACGTCTGGTTTTAGAAATTAACCAAGCTGGACTTAGCTGGACGACCATCCTTAAAAAACAACAAAATTTCAAAAAGGCTTTTCATAATTTCGATATTAAAAAAGTAGCTGCCTATACCGAAAAAGATAGGGAGCGTTTGCTTAACGATGCCGGTATTATTCGAAACCGATTAAAAGTAAATGCGGCCATCGTAAATGCGCAAAGACTATTAGAAATCCAGAAAGAACACCAATCATTTAAAAATTGGTTGTTGCTTAACCATCCTAAACCCAAAGCCGAATGGGTGAAATTATTTAAGAAAACTTTTCTGTTTACTGGTGGCGAAATAGTCAACGAATTTTTAATGAGTATCGGTTTATTAGAAGGCGCCCATATTCCGAGTTGCCCTATTTATAAGCAACTTCAAAATCAGAAGACTAAGGCCAAATAAATACCAGCGTTAGCTTAATGCCAATGCCAATGAATACCAGTCCTGATATTTGATTTATTCTTTTTAAAACTAAGGGAGTCATCCATTGTTTGACTTTTGAGGCACCAAATGCAATTACTATTTCAACTAAAAAAATACTAAATAAACTGGCTAAGAAGAAATAGGTTTTATCGTTTAAAGTATAGTTAAATCGAATGGTTAACATGGTGCTAATAGCTAGCCAACTGAAGAAATTAATGGGATTGAGCAGGTTTAATAAAAATCCATTGATAAAGAATATCCAGCCACTTTTTTTTTCTTCACTCATTAAGTGGCCTTCACTCATTTTTGGTTTTGCTTTAATTACCATCACCAAACCCATAATTATAAGTATTGCACCACCAACTATTGAAATAATGCTTTGATAGGTTTTTAAAAAGATGGCAAAACCTTCACTTAGCAATGCCAATGAAATAAAGATAATATCGCATGCAATAACGCCCGAAGCAATATAAAAACCCGTTTTGTAGCCATGTTGTATGCTATTTCTAAGCAATGCGAAAAACACAGTTCCAAGCATTAAGCTTAGCGCTATGCCTGTCATAAAGCCCTCCCAAACGATGTTAAATAAATGCATAAAACCGGACTTGATTTATTTTTATTAAAAAATGTAAAAACACGGATCGCAAATTATAACTTTGCATTGGATTTTTATGAGTACACGTACAGAAAAGTTTAACAGAGAAATGCAAAGGGAACTTGGCGTTATTTTTCAATCACGCACACACGATTGGTTCGAAGGTGCCTTTATAACAGTAACAGAGGTAACTGCTAGTCCTGACCTAGGCTATATCAAAGTGTATTTGAGTTTGTATAATACCAAAAACAGAGAGGCTACCATGCAGAATGTGAATTTATACAATAAGCATATTCGCAAAGAATTGGCTGGAAAAATAAAACACTCTGTTCGCATCATTCCTGAACTCGCTTTCTTCGAAGACAAAAGCTTGGACAATGTCAATAAATTTGAAAAGATTTTTGATAATTTGGCCAAAGAACGCGAAGACAGGGAAAATAAGAAGCATGATAAGGACAGTTAAATCAGACCACCAAAAGAAGTGGTAAGCAACCTATGAAAGCCCAATATTTTATAGCACTTAGGTATTTGTTTGCTAAAAAGAAACGCAATGCAATAAATGTTATTTCAGGCATAGCCATGTTAGCTTTTGCAGTTTGCACCGCAGCACTTATTATAATTTTAAGCACAATGAACGGATTCGAAGAATTGATTTTTTCGATGTACAACAAGTTTAATCCTGAAATAAAAATCACCCTCAGTGAAGGCAAAGTATTTGAAGAGCGGTGGGTGCAGAATAAATTAAAAAATATCCAAGGTATTCAATTTATTTCGCCAGTATTAGAAGATAATGCGGTGATACGCAACCGCGATTACCAAACCGTTTGTACCATAAAAGGTGTTGATTCTGCTTATTTTATGAAAACAGGTATGAAATCGCAAATCACAGAAGGACAGGCCCTCATTTCAAAAAATAATATTAATTATGTGATATTAGGTGCGGGAATCAGTCAGAAAGTAAATGCCAACATCAATGGTCCATTTAGTCTACTGTCTTTTATAACGCCAAAACGAGGCGATTATAGTGTAAGCGATCCAGATGCCATCAATCAAATGGAAATTGAGCCTTCGGGTGTCATTACCATGGACGAAACCGTGAACAACCGCTATGTCTATGTGCCAATAGGTTTTGCCCGCGAATTATTCGAACGCCCGAATATGTTAACCTCTATCGAATTAAAATTAAAAGATCCCAATGCCGTTGAATCAACAATCGAAAAGCTTGAAGAAACACTTGGAGCCAAATATAAAGTTCAGAACCGCATGCAACAGCAAGCGTCCTTATACAAAATGTTTAAAAGTGAGAAGTGGGCCAGCTATGCCATCCTTACATTTATTTTATTAATAGCCGCCTTTAATGCTTTAGGTAGTTTAACCATGTTGGTAATCGAAAAGCAAGGCGATATAAAGACCTTAACAGGGATGGGTGCTAGTCATGCTTTTATCCGCACCATTTTCTTTAGCAATGGCGTATTAATTGCACTTATAGGCTGTCTAATTGGGTTATTCTTTGGCATAGGTTTAGTATGGGCCCAGCAAGAATATGGTTTCGTTAAATTAACAGGTGCTATTGTAGAAAGCTATCCTGTAAAATTAATTTTAAATGATGTCTTATTGGTAAGCGGCACTGCTCTGGGATTGGGTTTGTTAACGGGTATCTATCCTGCACTAAAGTCGGTGAAGGGGGTTAATTAGGGGAAACAAATAAGGTTAAGATTAGAGATTTTACTCTGTAAAAACAGAAACCATTTAACACAAAGCAAAGCTTCATTGACGCAATAATAAAAAATTAAATTGTCAATAATAGTCGCAAAAGAAGGATGCATTTTCTTTGTGTTCTTTTTTGATTTGTTTTTTATTTTTCAATGGAATCAAAGTTGCATCATGATGTTGTTAAATTGTACTATTCTCGGTGTTTTTTGCCAACAATTCCATTCTTGTTATTATATTTAAGAAGGTACTTTTGGAATTAACATAATAAGAATGAAAAACGATTGTCTTTTAATAAAAAAAGGGGGTATGTCCCTTTTTCCCAGAGGGAGGGATACAATTTACAAACCTAATTTAAATAAAAATAAATGAAGATTTTGCCGACCTGTTCTACCATCTTTTGTGTAGTGAATGGATAAGTCTCCATTCAAGTCAATTTTATCAGACATAATTTTAGGTACTATCATATAGTCACCACATATATTCCATTCTGATTCTATACCTATTAAAGGGAAATACAACATTTCCTTTTTCAATTTAGTTACATCTAATCTTTCGCAAATTGAATGGTTATCTAATCTTAATCCCTTATATTTTAACAGCCATTTTTGGGTTGGTTTATCTAATACCCAAATATCCAAATATTGAGTATACGATTTATTAAACCAATAACAAGTATCACATTTATTTTCATATAGAACACTAAGTATTGAATCTCCACCTAATTTTATTGCATAGATTTGCGATTTATTTTCGCACTGTTTATCTAAGGAATCTAAAAGTGCCAATGTTGGTTTTATTGAATAACGTGCGTGTATATTTCTAATATATTCTGATGAAACAAATTGAGATTTATCGAAAGTTCTAGAAAGTGTATCGTATTTGTTTAAAATTAAATTTTTTAATACTATTTCATATTTGTCAGCTGTTGCTTTGGCAATTGTATTATCGGAAATATCTATGTATTTATTACCTCTATTAATACCTAAGAAATTAATCCCATTTATTGAAATCTCTTCAATTGTATTTATTTTTTTTGTAGTGGGATCATAGTTTTTTATAGATTTATCCTCAACACTTCTCTCGCCTATTTGCCATTCATAAAATGTGATTGAGCTGTTTGAATTAATGAAAAAATGTCTATAATTATTGGTCCACTTTAGATTTAACTCCGATATTTCTTTGCTTTCAAGATTATAAAAATAAGTCGAATTTCTTGAGAATATACTTAGGATATTTAAAGTGATACTATAATCATAAATTTCATTAAAAGAAATACCTTTCTTTATGTAAAATGTATCCTTCCTCTCCGATTTAATTTGTTCTCTTATTAAAACTAAATCATTTTCATTTTTTAAATAATCATTTATCAAGATATATATATATCCATTCTTGAACCTCAATTTTGCTTCTTTTGCAATAGTTGAAGATGGTAAATTAAATGAAATGACTTTTTCCAATTTTAGAATTTGTCCAAAATTATTTGTTTGGGACGTTAATGATAAAGAACTTATGAAAACGATGAAAAATTTTATTGCACTAAAAAAAATCCTACCTCCTTTTGGAGGTAGGATTTTTTCAAATCGTATAATTACCATGAAATTGACTCTTTATATACGTTAATTGTTTCAAGGCCACTAACTGTAGACCACTCAACTGTAAATCTCCAAGTCTCACCGGAAGTAACATTAACGTAATCATCATAATGCGTTCCAGTTATAACACTACCTGAAATTTGGGTTAACGCATATTGGAATTGGGCATTTCCACAAGTTGCATCAAAAGCTGGGCTGACAGGTGGATCATTAGGTCTAACCATTGAAGTAGGACAGGAACTTGTTCCAACTCCAGAACAATTAATACTCACTTGATCTATAATTTCAGTTCTACCATTGGCATACGTATACTCTACTATTTCAACTGTTCTATCGGCAGTATTACAACCCGGAAAGCAACCAGATTTTAATCTTGAAACTACAAGAGTTCTGTTAGAAAAAGCGGAATTAGCGAATAATGCAATTGTTAATGTGAGAATTGCAATTTTAAAATTAATTTTTTTTATATTGTTGTATAATTTAATTAAAACAAAGCTAGTAGAATATAATTGAAAAACAAATGTAAATAAATCCAAAACTATTTTTTTTATATTAAATAGTTGATATTCAGTGTTAAAAAGTTTGCCAAAATTCAAATTCATAGTGTTAAAGTATGATTTAAAGTATTTTAAAGCTTTGCTTTCTTTTTTTAAGCTAATAATACCTTTTTCGCTTTATCAATTCGGTTATCATTTGTTTCAATATTTTATTTATAGCATAAAGCTAGAAATTAATAATTACATCTCTAAAAAAAACGTTGAGTATCCAATTGTGAAAAGAGAAGTACAAGCAAATTTTCGACTTATTTATAAACGCAACTAATTTGTTGAAGAATTATTTTAATAAGACTGTATTTAAGAACTACTTTGCTGTACAATTCAAATGTATATATTTATTTTTGCTTTAAAATATAAATTATAGATTAGTATTCTATTTATATGATTTACATAGATAAAGTTTGTGGAGTAATTATTGAATAGAGTAATTTTTCCAAAACAATTACATTACAATTTACATAAATTCCAATCGTTTTTTATACTGTAGATTTAATTTTATTAGAACAAATAAATCATTCTCCCAATAAGGCTATGCGAGAATCGAGCCTTGGTACAAGCGATTTTGAATTAATTTGATAGCTCATAAACCATACAAATATATAATAATATCAAGAAAAATATGTTTTCCGAATGGCGCTAGGTTTACAAGTTAAAAAATGAATGAAAAGATATTGTGTTTTAAAATTCACAGTGGGTTCGGGCCCCTCTTTCTCCTCGGAAGCACAACTTCGCAACTAGTTGCGAAGTTGTCTATAGTTCATATAATTTCAATATGTCCAGTTTTTTTACTAATAAACTGGACAAAATAATTATATTTGTGTCGTGAAAAAAGGAATTAAAACTGCTGATTATATAGTATTTACAATAGATAGGCTTCGAAAGGGGTATGTATTCACCTATAGTGATTTTATAACAGAGGTTAACAAGAAAGAAGCTGTTATAAAGGCCCTCAACAGAATGGTAGCATCAGGTAAAATTGCCAAATTAGCTAAAGGTAGATACTATAAACCCGAGAATACTCAATTTGGGAATTTGTTACCTAGCCAAGCACAAGTGGTAAAAGACCTGTTGGAAGCCGATGGAAGAATTATTGGTTACCTTACAGGTTACAGTATATACAATAAATTGGGATTAACTACACAAGTGAGCAATACCATTCAAATTGGAACGAATCAAGTTCGGCCTAATTTCAAAAGAGAACGCTATAACATTTCATGCATCAAACAGAAAAACACCATTACCAAGGAGAATATTCCTTTACTTCAAATACTAGATGCTATCCGATATATAAAAAAAATACCTGATGCGAATATAGAATCGCTATGCAGTCGATTTTTAGCTATACTTAAGAAGCTTTCTGAAAAAGATAAAGGTTCACTTGTACGTTTGGCTTTAAAGTATCCCCCTGCTACAAGAGCGTTAGTAGGAGCATTACTGGAACAATTTCAACAAAGAAATTTAGCTGAACCACTATTAAAATCACTGAACCTAATCACAAAATATAAACTGATTGGTGCTGCAAAAGTGTTATCCACCGCTAAAAATTGGAATATCATATGAAATTGCACGAAAATAAAACATTATTTAGGCAGGCTGTTCAGTTTACAGCCGACCAATTGAAAATTGCAGCTATTTATGTAGAAAAAGACTATTGGGTTACTTATGCTTTGTTTACAATTTTCAACAATGGAATTGGAAAAGACACAGTATTTAAAGGTGGAACGGCACTATCAAAGTGTTACAATATGATTGAACGCTTTTCGGAAGATATTGATTTGGTAGTTTTGAGACGAGAAGGAGAAACCGACAGTAAACTAAAGTCAAAATTGAAGGCTGTAAGTACAGTTTTAGAAGCTACTTTGCCAGAAGTTACCATTGAAGGTATTACTCATAAAATGGGGATGAACCGAAAAACGGCACACAGCTTTAACAAAACATTTGGGGGTAATTACGGTCAAGTAAGAGATGTAATTATTTTGGAATCAACTTGGTTGGGTTATTACGAACCCTACACCACAAAAAGCATCGTTTCATTTGTAGGCAATATGATGCTAAATAATGGGCAAACAGATATTGCTATAGAAAATGGATTACTTCCTTTTGACTTGTTGGCATTAGAACCCACAAGAACTATTTGCGAAAAAATAATGAGTTTGGTTCGCTTTTCTTATGGTGAAAATCCAATTGATGATTTAAAGAAAAAGATAAGACACACCTACGATTTACATCAATTACTAAAACAGAAAGAATTTTTAGAATTTTTTCATTCAAAGAACTTTGATGATATGTTGCTAAAAGTTGCAAATGATGATGTAGCAAGTTTTAGAAACAATAATAAATGGCTAAATCATCATCCTATTGAAGCACTAATCTTCAAAGATTTGGAAATCGTTTGGAATGAATTGAAATCAATTTATACCGATGAGTTTAAAAATTTGGTGTACGGAGAATTTCCAAAAGAAACTGCAATATTGGAAACCTTAAAAATGATTCAAGAAAGATTGAAAACAATTTCTTGGACTATAAAAATTGAACCCAAGGAATGGAATTTACAGAAGAAAAATTAGAAAAGGCATTTACCGAGTTGTTGCCAGATAGCCCCT
>JAQSCZ010000025.1 GCA_029945665.1 bacterium
CCGCTAGTAAGCCGTGGTACCAGCCATATGTGCAACCTTCGTAACAGTCATATTACTTTATATAGAATTTTGCTGTTCCCATCATAATATTGGTATTCATTATTTCGACCTGTATCTGACAAGCTAGAAACATTGGGCAAGGACATACAACCAGTGATGCCGATAGCAAACAGAATAATGAACTTCTTCATGAATTTTTATTTATATTTATAAGGGTTAGACAACTTTAAATTGCAATGGTTTAATGCTATGAGAAAATTAGGGGTAAAAATGCATATTGATAACCCGAACCTTAGAGTAAATATAGCCTCGTCATGCGTTTTAATTTAAGGCTTATGTTTCATCCTTATATTATACTTTTGCCTTACTGAAATTATTTTTTAGCTCCTAATACTAATTTCAACCCTAATTTAGTTCCAAATATTTTACTGGTAACTGCTGGTATAGTTTTCTCATAGCAAAATATAGCGTTAGCAGAATTGGACGATTGAATAAACATAAGTGGTATAATATAAAAATATTTCTATTACTCTAACTTTCTAGCGATACTAACTTCCTCAAAAGCTTCGAAATTATCATCTACTTGCATATCGCTGTAATTCTCTAATGAAATACCACATTCGAAACCTTTTAATACATCTTTAACATCGTCTTTAAAGCGTTATAAGGATTCTAATACACCTGTGTGAACAACTACACCATCGCGTATTACCCTTACTTTGCTACCACGGGTTATTTTACCATCGGTAACCATACAACCCGCAATGGCTTCAACTTTGGTAATTTTAAATACTTCGCGCACTTCTACGTTACCAATTATAGTTTCTTTAATCTCTGGACTCAACATACCTTCAATAGCCGATTTAATTTCATTTATGGCTTGATAAATAATAGAGTTATTGGCATTGAAATGGTATGGATCAATTTTTTACTCCTTCTTTTTATAAGTTAGGTAGTTTATCTAAAATATCGCAGAGTATTTTTACATTCAAATAATGAAATAAAATACAATGCACATTTGAATTTAATGGAACCTCCTTTTTCTATTTATTTTTCAAAACTACAAACTTCCAATATGTTTTGACAATTAAACCAAAAGAAACAGGCTTTAAACCTTCTTTCATATTTATTGCAGAAATATCAGCCAATCTTTTCCAGTGGTATAGTAAATCCTTGTAAGCTTTAAAAACAGTGAATGTATTATCATAAATATGACCAGGTTCTGAACTTGCACCATTTAATTCCATTATTTTAATACAATCACCCTTTTGAAAATCCGCTAAGCTTTTTACTTTCAAATCGAAGCGACCGTAATAAAAACCCTTAATTGGTAAACTTATTTTATTAAAAGTAGTATTCAAATCATCAGTTATTAAATGATTAAAATTAATAAAACGAGTCCCTCGGCAATGGTTGCCAATTGGCTCCAGTAAGACATTCTCGCTATCGGCAGGAACACGGTTAATGGCATCACCCATTGTTAATTTTAACCTTTCTATTTGAAATCTCGCCCTTGTAAAATTCTGCATTAATTGAAGAATACTTGACTTTCCATCTCCACGAACAGATAAAAATTCCTTAAGTGTAACAGAACTTACTTCGCCCCTTTCTGAATTTGGCAAACGACTAAAAAGTACACCAAATTCAAAATCGTAGTTAACAAACTCTTGAATAATATAGTTAAAACTAGCTCTGTTGTGGTATAGCCCTAACTCACTTTCACTGTTTATTTTACAGACATCGTTTCCTCTTTCGCCTACATCTGGCTTTGCAATTAGGGGGTAACTAATTTTATTATCTAACAGATTTGATTTTAGAATTGAGAAATCCGAATTACAAATTATATAAATACTACTTGGCAAAAATTCCTTGTCAATAAGTGATAAAATTTCCGACTTTTTTTCTCCAAAAAAACCACCTAAATCTATCCCTGGATTTGCGACACTAAAATAGGCAAATGACCTGTTTCTTATAGAAAGGAATACCCAATATGGCAGCACAGGTAAATAAAAGAACCACCAAGGCCAATACTCATATTTAAATATTTTAAAGAAAAATAAGGGTGTTCTCATACATTAATTTCCAATGATTCTATTCGAATAAAATTTTATATTGAGCAGGTCTTCATAAATCATTTCAGTTTCTATTTCAGTTTTTTTATTGATGGAACAAATACTCACTGTTTTTATTCCTGAACGGTTCATTACCATATCATTTTCGACATCACCTGAGCTACCAAAGTGATGAAACATTAAGATAGAATCTCTTGAGAAAATCTCATTTTTTTTAACCCAATTTATAAACCCTCTTTCGCGCTGTTTAATGACATCTTCGGAATAAATTGCATTTGAAGACCAAATATGAGGGAGGGCTGGGTCGTGATTTAATAATTTTATATTTTTACCATCCCAAATAATTTCCAACAAACACAACTTTTTATTTTGTTGATGAACAATAATCAATGAGAAAGATTCGACAGTATTAAAATCATATTGTTTCATAAAATCGTTATGATCTTTATAATTAAAAAAATCTAAAAGAGCCAACCCTCTGCTTCTCCGTTCAATCAATTTTGTTTTGGTCTTATCAAAAGCTCCGTTCAATAAACAAAGGTTAAATCCGTTGGACCCTGCCGCAATCCAGCTACCCCCGCCTTTAGGGTCTTTGGGACAATAAACGCTTACACCGTTTATTTTATACTTATTAATTGGCACGGCAACCTCTTTTAACAAATCCACATCACGGTTACATGTCAAATTAAAACAATTTTGGTTCTGAGGGAAATAGGTTACTTTACCCATGCGTCTTAATTTAAAATTTTCTGAGATTCCATATACTGAATTGTGGACGCTGCATAACCAAAAGTTTTCGATAGGTTAATGTATTTTAATTCATAAGAAATTGCAATACGGATAATAGCTAAATGGTGAACAGTATGTTCAATATTATAAGTTATTTCGCGATAAAGAGAGGATTCCATAAGAACCTCACTTTGTTCGAATTTTGACTTCAAAAGCAAACGTTTATTAATACCCAATTGCTCTATTCGATCTATAATTTGGTCTATATAATCGGCAGCAAAGCGCGCGCTTTCTTCGAGTTTAAGATTCCTTTTCCTATCATCATAACAAACAGTCTCTTCAGTATTCGAAAAAAAGAGACATTCATAAAATTCCAATACATGCCTTACATGCCTGCCAATGGTGCCATCTTCAAGGATACTCAAGGTCTTGGAATAGTCAGAGTCCTTCACCTGATTTAAAATTAATTTCAACTCTAACAATTGTTTTTTAGAGATTTCCTTAAGCATAAATTATTTTTTCACAACGTTTAATAGCAGTGTAAGCGTAACCTCATCTGAGAGAAACATGCTGCTTTCTCCTACACCAAAATCTAATCTATTAATTTTAAAAGTACCCTTAAAAACACCATTGTTATCCTTTTGTACAAAACTAAACGGAACAACAATATTTTTGGTCTTTCCCTTGATGGAAAGATTAAAAAAACCTTTAAAAGTACCATTACTTTCAACACTGAATGATGTGCTTTGCATTTGAATTTTCGGGAACTTTTCGGAACTAAAATACTCATCTTTTTTAAGGTGCCCATCTCTCATGCCATTTCCTGTATTTATTGTCTTGGAATCTATCGTAGCTTCGATAGTATTACTAGTACTTTTTGTGCCATCAAAAACAACTTTTGCTGTTACTGCTCCAAATTTTCCATCCACATTAAACCCTGCATTCTTAATCTTAAAAGTTACCGAGGAAGAAACAGGTGTCCATTCCGCACTCTGTACCTCATTTTTAAAACTTGATAGTGTCAGTGAAATGGTAGCTAGGAGCGCGATAATAAATTTATTCATATTTTTAATTCTTGATTTTATTTAAAAGGTGAAAAACTAATTCCAATCATGCCCATTAAAGATTTGTTACGCCATCGGTCGTTTTCTAACCTTAATTTATTCTCAGTAGTGTATTCTGTGAATGCAAATGAGGCGCCCGCTTTAACAGCCCATCTGGTTTTAAACCAATATCTAAAATAGATTTCGGAGTTTAATGAACCTATGTCGTTATCACTAACAAGTAGTAAATTAAATGCAGTTGGCTTAGCTTTTTGCATGGTTCCATTGTCCTGCGATTGATAAGAGATGTATTGACCTGTTGTTTTTGCTCCAAACGAAAACCCCACGGCATCAATATTAAATCCAATATCATACTTATTCTTAATGGTGTACTGAAGATTAATACTGATATTCAAAAAATTATTCTGAGCTCTATTAACATAAAATGAATCAATGTTCTCGTTGTATATTTTTGAAAAAAGCACTTGAGGTCCCGTTTGTTTGGACGTCAGTTTTGCTGGTGCTGTTACATAATATAAATCCTTGCCTATTTGAGAACTAAAACGGATTCCATAACCAACTTTAAATTTAGCCTTTTTATTAACCGCATTAAAATGTGTCCATGACAAGGCTCCCAGCGATTGATTGCCGCTCGTAGCTAGCGCTATATCAAAATTGTTATTGAATTTATAACCCTTGGTTAAAGCTGTTGATTCTTGCGCAAAACCTTTGTTAATTATCAATAAAATGACGGTTGCTAATACTATATTTTTTTTCATAACTTTTACTGGTTATATGTTACAAAGGTATTTTACGGTTTACATTTTAATTGTCGGCTGCCCGACATTTACAGACTATTTTAATAATTGCAATTAATAATGAATACTTTTATTTCGCATTCAGGATATTGGTTTCCTTCTCTTCTCATTCTTTTGAATCAAAAGGCATTTTACACTTAGATTTAGTAAAGGTTAAAACGCATATTTAAATGATGGTTTAAAAGCAATATTGCCTATTCGAATCCAGAATGACTGACTTAATATTTAAATTACAAAAAAATTCCATTGGTAAAAATAGAAAAGCTAAGAAGCATGCCATTAAAATGCTTCTGCAAATATAAAGTACAGTCCTTGGGAGTCTTTTGTAACCCCATAATCCAAGCGAATATTTGTGTTTTCCTTTTTATTAATTCGCAGTCTTAATCCAACACCAAAATTATGGTGAATCTCATTTTTCGAAAATTCCTTCACCTGTTTTGCTACCGAACCTAATCCTCCGAATGCAGCAATGCCAAACCATTTGTAAATAGGCATCCTTAATTCTTGTTGTAAAATAACCATGTTATTACCTCTAAAACGTCCTTTATAATACCCTCTTAAAAATCTTGCACCACCTATTGTTGCCAACATTCTATATGGCACTTGACCATTATTCAAGTGTGCATATAAATTACCATTCCAAATTACTTTTTCAAAAAGGACATTGTATTTACGAGCATCGAAAATGAAAGACTTAAAATTATAACCACTCCCAATTGATTTATCAAAATATTGAAATGAGGTTTCAAAGTATCCCCCTTTCGCAGGATTTAATGGGTTATCTCTTTGATCATAAATTAAAATTGGACCAATACCTGAGGCAGAGTAGCCATTACCTCCAGGAATGAGCTCACAAAGCTGAGCCATTGGTTCTTTTAGTTTCATGTTAAGATTGTATAATTTTTCAAATTGATAAAAAATACCAGCATAAAAATATTTTTTTATCTGAATCAAGTTTTTGCTTCTAATTTTAAAAAGATCGAATGATATCATAATTTTGTCATGTTCTTTCGAATTGTTCGAAATGCCATAAAAATATTCAGGATATCTTTGGTAATCCAGCCCTCCAGTGAAATAAAACTTATTGCGCTTTAACCAAATTTGATAATCGTTTTCAATAGAAAATTGCTTGTTAATGGTATAGGAAAAATAACTTTGGGCGTTCGATTTTTTACAGGCCACAGTCGCTTTACTCGCTTTAAAATAAGCGTAAACAAAGCCACCAAAACCAAAACGGGTTTCAGGTGCGTAAAAAGCAGCGGGCAAAACCCCGATTTTTGAAATAGATGTATCATTTTTCATTACGCGAGGTAGCGTATCATTTTGCGCTAGACAAGGCAGATGGCCTAAATAAATACTACAGAGAAAGTATCCTATGATTTTTAAATATTTCATTGTGCGGCTTGTGGTTGTAGTTTATTACAAGGTCAAAGATTTAAAATAAAATGGTCCATTTCTTCTATAGGTGCTGAGCTCGTTGTATTAAAACTGACACTGATTCAATTTAGCCACATAAAAACATAAATGTATTATAAGGCATAAGCTGATTGTGATAATTTTAGTTGGATCTAATTTTAAACTAAAAACTTTTCAAAATTAAAGCTTAGTAAGACAAAGATAATTTTATAAAATTTTTCAAAAAGTCGGCTAGGCGACAATTGCTAGAAAATAATTCTGCTAATTTTGTTTATTATTAACTCATTAATTGTTTTAATAAAGCATTTTAATTCCATTGTAAAAAATAAAAAAACATCCAACTTATTTATGAAAAATCTATTTAATCTTTTCCTCACATGCCTTGTTTCAATTCAAGTATTACAGGCGCAAGTACCTAAAAAAATTGTTGTTGAGCATTTTACAAACACCAATTGCAGTGTATGTGCATCTAGAAACCCTGGATTTTACACCAATTTTAACAATCAAAACAATGTCATTCATTTAGCAATCCATCCCAGTTCTCCGTATGCTTCTTGTGTTTTAAGTAAGCACAATGCTGCTGAGAATGATGGACGAACAAATTATTATGGCATTTATGGCGCTACGCCGCGGATAGTGATTCAAGGAGTTGTTGTTTCAAGTGGCTCAAATTATAGCTCTGCTACCATTTTTACCCCCTATTTAGATCAAACTTCACCTGCAAGCATTAAAATATATCAGACAAAATATGGCAAAGATTCTATTCATTCAAGAATTGTTGTAAAAACAGAAGCATCCCATACATTAACTAGTTTGCGTTTATTTGTTGCATTAGTTGAGGACACCTTAAATTATACGGGTTCTAATGGTGAACCTAGCCATTTTGATGTGTTCCGTAAATCTTTAACAGGCACTTCTGGGGTAACTGTAACCTTACCCTCCAAAGTTGGCGATTCTTTGGTTTACAACTTCTCTTCTGCAGCCAATGGGGTGTGGAATTTTTCAAGAATATATACTTTGGCTATTTTGCAAGATGCAGCAACCAAATCTGTCATTCAAAGTGAAAACATAGCGACCAAAATTAATAAAGTAGCGACAAGTCTTCAAAACACATTACCAAATGACTTATATTCCAATATCTACTTTTATGAGCACACAATATTTGTCGACATCGAAAAAATACATGAGCATTTGAACTTTGAAATTTATGATATTTCAGGGAGAAAAATATTGGAGAAAAATATTGAATCAAATCGCGAACAGTTGAATGTTGCCAGCATGTCACCAGGCGTTTATCTTTACCTTATAAAATCGGATAATGGATTCATAAAAACTGGAAAAATTCTTATTAACTAGTCTTAGAGATTTCTTTTAATTAAATCTATCAAAATCGCTGCCCATGGGTTAAGGCAATTAGTTTTTGAAGAAGTCTTGGTGAAGTTTGCAATAACTTAAGCGTTAGGTGTGTTATTTGATTTTGACCCAAAAGTTTTTGCAAATAATAACCAGCTTTGATGCGTTTCTCAAAGTTCTGATTCCACTTGGGTTGGTATAAATAAATTGCTTCAGGTTTCGAGATTTCCAATTGCAAATACAGGTTTAAAATAGGGGCCAATAGATACGAAGCCCGCATCGCCATACTCATTCCATTGCCGCATAATGGAGCAATGGCTCCTGCAGCATCGCCCAACAAAAAAACACCATTGGCGTATGAGGCCTTTTTATTGAAAGTAACTTGACTAATAGTCAATGGTTTTTCATATAAGAATTTTGAATCTTGAAATATCGCTTTTAAATATGGGTTTTTGTATAAGATATTCTCTTCGAGTTGCTTTATATTATTATTGCTATTGTTTAAATTTTTGGCAGTAGTCAAATAGCATAAACAATAGGTATCATTGTCAACTTTTGATATACCACAATAACCATCTTTAAAATTGTGCAATTCAATTCGATTGTCGGCTAGTTTTGTTTTGATATGATACTTAACAC
The DNA here is from genome assembly GCA_029945665.1 of bacterium. GTDB lineage: Bacteria > Bacteroidota > Bacteroidia > NS11-12g > UBA955 > JABMMZ01. Next base: position 8,071 of record JAQSCZ010000025.1, read on the forward strand.
CTATGTAATTTGTGGATTGCAGATCTAATGCCTTTTCAATAAACTTAGGATTGTGTCTTCCATAACTACCGCAAACAACCTTTGAACCAAATTGGCCATTTGAGGTTTCAATTAAAGAACCACCTTCAACTTTTTCAACGTTATTTACTTTGCAATTCTGCAAAACTTTAACACCATTTTTTTCAGCAATTTTCAATAATTCAGAATCTAATGTAAAACGACTGATTCCAAACCCACCCATTTTAAGTGGAGCTTCGAGCATAAATCCTTTGGTAGATGAAACACCCAATTGATTTATTTGTGGTAAATTCATGCCAGATAATGGCAAGCCAAGACCTTCCAAAAAACTCCAACTCTCATTGGATATATACTCACCACACACCTTATGAAAGGGGTATTCATTCTTTTCAAATAATACAACAGAATGTTGGAGCTTTGCCATTTGAATGGCCAAACACAAGCCTGCCAAACCTCCACCAATAATGGCACAATCATATTTATTTAATTCATTCACCATAAACAATAACTTCATGCCTGAAGGCCCATTTGCCAGTCACAGAATATTTTTTTGCTTTTGAATGCACAAGCATCAATTCCCATTCACGTTTTTTAAAACCTCTTAATACCGACAAGGGTGCATCGTTTTTTACCAAATACGACTTTGAAAATAATGCAGTTAATATTTTTATTGCAAAATAAGCGATAGGGTTACGCTCAAGATCATTTACAATGAGTGTAATTTTATTTAACACGCAAAATTCAATCAACTCAGCTATTTCATTTTCGCTTAGATGGTGACAAAATAAACTGGCGTGGATGACATCGACTTTAGGTATATAATCTAAAATACTTCTGTAATCATCACATATAAAAGTGATTTCAGTATTATTGTTTTCTAAAGAATAATCAACACAAGTTTGCTTTAAGTCAATCCCATAAAGTTTTAAGTCCAAATTCCGTTTTAAACTCCATTTTTGTATTTGCTTTAAGGTATCTCCTCCTCCACTTCCAATGTCTACTAAAACAATTGTCTGCTTACCATGGAGCACTTTTTTTAAAGCATCAAATGTTATTTTATAACCGCCTAACCAATTATTGATGGTGTTCAGTTCATATAAATTTCTATAAAGATCAGCCTGAGGTATAATGTCCCCATCTAATAGTTCTTTCTTATGCGACCTTTGTTTAAACATATTCAAGTTGCATTGTTTCGATACTTAACCCCGGACCAAAAGCGGCTGTAAATATTTTTCTACCAAAAGGATTCGTTTTGTTCATTTCTATGACCTGCTTTAAAACAAACAAAACTGTGGGAGAAGACATGTTTCCAAAATTGTTAAGAACATCATAAGACTGTTGCAATTGTTCCTTTGATAAATCAAGCGATTTTCTAAAATCGTCTAATATTTTTTTACCTCCTGGATGTACCGCCCAAAAATCTACATCTTTACTATTTACGCCAATAGAATCGAATAGTTCCTTTATACTGCCGTTAATTAATTGAGAAACATACGAGGTTAAATTAATTACAAAGCCTTTATCTGAAATATGCCAAGCCATCTCATCTACCCCTTTGTGCAACAAATTAGAATGAAAGGCCTTTATCTCAATGGCTGGGTAGTATGGCGGCTTGGGCCTTGAACTACTCACGATCATAGCAGCACTGCCATCGCCAAACAAAGCAGTTGATATGATATAGTCGTCGCTATATTTTTTTTGAAAGTGAATGGTAGATAGCTCAGTGCATACGATAAGTACATTCGCCTTAGGGTTTGTTTTACAAATATAGTCTGCGTTTTTTAATGCTAAAATGGCGGCATTACAACCCATAAAATTAACACTATTTCTTTCAATTTTTGGATTTAGTCCCAATTCTCTAACAATCTCAATATCTAATCCTGGAGCTGAAAGTCCGGTGCAAGTAACCGTAATAATATGGGTAATAGAATGCTTGATAGATTCAAAATCTATGATTTTTTTAATTGCATCAATGGATAAAGTGCAAGCATGTTTTTTAAATAAATCCATTCTTTCACTAATACTAGGCTCAGGTTCTAAAAATCTATTTTTAGGAAAAAATTCAAAATCAGCCGCATCCTTACTAAAATCATTTAATACAGAATAGCGTGTTTTTATGGATGCTCGCGATGCAACAGTTGTTATTTTCCGTTTGATATTTTCATCGTCTGTTGAATTTCGATAAAAATTCGCAATGGTATCCTGCGTATGCTTAAACTCAGGAACAGCCGTTTGAATATCAATAATATAGCTCAAATTAAAACTTCAAATAGATAAATAAAAGGAAACATGAATTCATGCAAACAGCCGCAATTAGATTCATCCGCATTGTGTTTTTAAAACTAGCTTCCGCTTTGTTTTTATTTACTCTTATAGCCCAATACAAAAAATAAAAAACTATGGGTAGAAAAAATACCTGGAGTATATAGAATAAATGACTGTTGTTGTTTTGTATAAAATAGAAATAGTAAAAAACATTACACAGTGCAAACATAACAGCTGTGAAAATAAACGTTCCCTTGTATCCTAATTGATAACTTAAGGTTATTACACCATCTTTTAAATCCTCCTGGTGCTGATAAATTTGGGTAAGTGGGTATGCTCCGGCTATTTGCAGTGAACAAGCCAACATAATAAGTGAATTGGCATAGGAAAGATCAAAAGGCAAATCTGAAATTCCAACTGTACTCATAAAGAATGTAAATCCCCCTTGAAATACAACAACAGTAAGAAAACCAAGAAGCGGATACTTTTTTAATCGTATCTGTTTTGAACTGTACATTCTGGATGCTATGATATAAATAAAAATACTGGCCGAAAAAAGCCATTTTACAAAAATTAGCGACAAGCCAACCGCTAAAATATCCAGCATTAAAGTAACGTAAAATAAGTGCTCCGTTGGCATTGGAGGCTTCTCCAAACCTCCGATACTGCCCTCATCTCGATCAATATAACTATTATAACCATTGCTAGCAGGGTATACTAAAAAATGAATAATGAAAAAGGACCAAATGGTTGTTTTTAAATTTAATTGACTTGCCTGTCCGATGGCTAACAAAAAAACAGGCATTAACAATAAAGAAAATGGTATCCGAAGAAGTTTAATCGTATTCTTAACTGTCATCAATAAGCTGTGATGTGGTGATTCATTGCTGTTTTTTACGGTGTGACTCATAACTTAATCAGAATAAGGTTAACATATAAATCCAATATTAGTTCACAATTGCATTTGCATTCTATGATGAACATTGTATAATATTTAATAACCATTCTCATTCGCTAGGTATGAATTTGATGATTCCAATTCCAAAACTTGATTGGATACCAGATTATTTCTAATAAATTCAACTAGGCCTTTGAAGGCTAAAAAAAAATGGAAGCATAAAGTCATTTTGTAATACAAAAGTAAATAACAAATAGTTTTCAAACTGTCAGCTACACGACATTTGAGAACTATAAACTATCGATGTTAGGAATAATCACCTTTTTGCGTCCTTCATAAATAATTTTACCTTCATCTACTAATTTATTGACAATACTTGTTACAGATTGTCTGGATGATGCTGTGTAATCCGCAATTTCTTGATGTGTAAGCATCATCTCCATTTCTAACATACCATTCACAACTTTCGCATGGTAGCTCGCATAGCGCTTAAAAAATTCGACAACTCTAGTATTAACATCTTTAAAAACTAAATCCGAATATTTTTGCTGTAACGAACCCAATTTCTCATTGATTAATAGCGAATATTTAATACTCAAATCCTGATTATTTCTCAAAACGGATTTGAAATCCTCAACGGCAAAACTACAAATACTGAGCTTTTTACTGAGCACCACGGCATATTCCTCTTTTATTCTATTATCTGAGCTATTCAGACTGATGTAGCCAAAAATATCATTTTCAGTGAGAATTTCAGTAATGACTTCCTTTCCTTCATTATTCTGATGACAAATTTTTAGTATACCATGTTTAATCGTATAAAGTCTTTTCTTATCTGAATCTGAAAAGAAAATAATATCATTTTTATCTCCTTGCTTGAAACTAGACATAATGCAAAGTGCGTCAACATCCTTTTCTGACAATTGATCAAACAATTTGTGACTCTTTAGATACCAATATTTTATCTCTTCTTTCATCATAATTTTATCAGCTGCTGTATAGCAATAGCTATGAAGAGAATGCTTAATACTTTGTAATAGTATTTATTATTTATGTATTTCAAAACTTTTTCTTTAAATCGATCAATGGTTATAATTATCAAAAGCAATAGGCAAAAAGCACCAAAACCAGCCCCAAAGATATACGCTAATTTTTCAATTTCGGATTTTAATATTAAAAATTTAATAGAATTAAAATACACCATCACAAACATCCAATAAGGCAATAATTGAGGGTTTAATCCTGCCAATGCAAATCCTTTCATGAAATGCTGACTTTTAGATCCTTCAACCCGAATGTGCAATGATTGTAACTCAACTGGTTTGTGTTTTTTAAAAAAATAGATAACCCCAACTGTAAAAAGCAAGATGATTAACAAAATTTTGAAGACTAGAAAAAAGCCAGGATTGTTGATAAAATAGGATCCGCAATAGACTGCCAATCCACAATAGATAAATTCAGGTATTACGCCTCCAAATGCGACCCAATAAGCATTTGTTCTATTTTTATTTAATGCTGTATTTATAACGAAAATATTGACAGGACCAAGCTGCAAAGAGCCAATAAAACTAGCCAAAACAGACGCTAAAAAAATTAAAATAAAATTCACTAGTCAAATATACAATCTTGCTTTTACCTTCCCAAAAAACACAATCTATGTTATAGTCCTATAAAATAAGGTGTTGTAAAATTGAGTTGTATTTATAGGATTTGAGGAGCTTAAAGTAAATTTCATTTTCTCATGATTAAACAAAAAAAGGGGCATCAGCCCCTTTTCCTTTATAATAATAGTTTTATATTACTCTAATTTTCTTGCAATACTAACTTCCTCAAAAGCTTCGAAATTATCACCTACTTGCATATCGCTGTAATTCTTTAATGAGATACCACACTCAAATCCTTTTAATACATCTTTAACATCGTCTTTAAAGCGTTTTAAGGATTCTAAGCCACCAGTGTGAACAACTACGCCATCGCGTATTACTCTTACTTTACTACCACGGGTTATTTTACCATCGGTAACCATACAACCGGCAATGGCTCCAACTTTGGTAATTTTAAATACTTCGCGCACTTCTACGTTACCAATTATAGTTTCTTTAATCTCTGGACTCAACATACCTTCAATAGCCGATTTAATTTCATCTATGGCTTGGTAAATAATAGAGTAATGGCGAATATCGATTTGCTCAGCCTCGGCCAATTTTTTAGCACTAGGCGAAGGTCGCACTTGGAAACCTATAATAATGGCATCGGAAGCAGATGCTAACAATACATCACTCTCTGTTATCTGACCCACACCACGGTGTATCACTTTAACCAATACTTCGCTATTTCCTAGATTCAACAATGAATCACTCAAGGCTTCAACCGAACCATTCACGTCACCTTTTACAATTAAGTTTAATTCTTTGAAATTACCAACCGCTAAACGTCTTCCAATCTCATCGAGTGTAATGTGTTTAGTGGTTCTAATGCCTTGTTCTCTCATTAATTGTTGGCGTTTGTTGGCCAAATCTTTTGCAGCATCCTCGGTATCAAATGCTACCAAAGGATCGCCAGCAGATGGTGCATCGCTAAATCCTAACATGCTCACTGGCGCACCAGGACCAGCAGAATCAACCCTTACGTTTCTTTCATTGAATAAGGCTTTTACTTTCGCATAATTTGGTCCAGCTACCAAGTGGTCACCCACTCGCAAAGTACCAGTCTCAACCAGTAGGTTAACCATGATACCGCGGCCTTTATCCAAACGTGCTTCAACAATAGTACCTTTTGCATTTCTTGTAGGATCTGCTTTCAAATCCAACAACTCCGCTTCAAGTAATATTTTTTCAAGTAACTTATCAATGTTTAATCCTTTCTTAGCAGAAATTTCCTGACTCTGGAACTTACCGCCCCACTCTTCTACTAGGATATTCATACCAGCAAGTGCCTCTCTGATTTTCTCCGCATTGGCACCGTCCTTATCCATTTTATTGATAGCAAATACCATTGGCACATTGGCTGCTTGCGCATGGCTAATGGCCTCTCTTGTTTGTGGCATAATGCTATCATCCGCAGCAATTACTATCACCGCTATATCTGTAACCTTAGCACCCCTAGCACGCATCGCAGTAAACGCCTCGTGACCTGGTGTATCTAAAAATGTGATTTTTTCGCCTTTCGGTAAAGTTACCTCATAAGCACCGATGTGCTGCGTAATACCTCCCGCTTCACCAGCAATAACATTGGCATGGCGGATATAATCCAATAAGGATGTTTTACCGTGATCTACGTGACCCATTACCGTAACAATTGGAGGACGAGGTACCAATTTGGTAACATCGTCTTCTTGCTCATCAAATGCAATGGTTTCTTCAGCATCCACGAATTCAACTTCAAATCCAAACTCATCGGCAACAAGTGTAATGGTTTCTGCATCCAATCGCTGATTGATAGACACCATCATTCCCAATGTAAAACACGCTGAAATAACATCTGTTACTTGCGCATCCATCATCTTAGCCAAATCATTGGCTGTTAGGAATTCTGTTACCTTTAAGATTTTCTCTTCTTGCTCTAGTCTGTCTTGTTCGTTCTGTCTGGTCTGGAAGTGATCATCTCTCTTTTGACGTTTGAACTTCGATTTATTGGTTTTTCCACGACCGAAAGACCCAATTTTATTCAAAGTAGTTTTTAACTTATTTTGAATTTCTTTTTGAGTTATTTCCTTCTTAGGTTCAGTTTTATTTGGAGTATTTACTTTGTTAACTCTTATTTCCTGTTGGATGTTAACTTTAATAGCGCCCGATTTTCGTTTGCGTTTCTCTCTGTTTGCAGGACTTTCGTAAGGCTGTTTAGGTTTAGCAACTGGTTCAGGCTTCAATTCAATTTTACCTCTAATAGTTAAGCCTCCTAATTCTACCAAGTTGGCTTTTACCAATTCTCTTTCCTCATCAGGAATTACTTCTTCTACAACTGGAGGTGCAACCACAATTGGTGCTTCTACCTTTATTTCAGGTTTTATAACCTCAGGTACCACTTCTGGTTCTACTGGTTTTTTAGCGACCTTTACTTCTTGCTTCTCAGGTTTCTTTTTATCAAGGTCAATTTTACCTTTTACATTCAAACCTATTTTCTGTGGCGTTGATTTTTCAACTACTTCAGCTTTAGGTTCTTCAATAATTTCTTTCTTAACAGGTGGCGCTTCCACAATTACTTCTTTCACAACCTCTTTTACCACCTCTTTTACAGGAGCTATATTCTTAACAAATACTTCTGGCTCTTCGATTTTTTCGTCAACTTCGGTAACTTTTTTAACGATAGGTTCTTCGACCTTTACAATATCCTCGCGCTTTTTAAGTTTTAAACCCTGAGATTTAGACTCTTCTTTTGCGGCTTTATCCGAAACAAATAAGTTGGATACATACTGGTACATTTCATCATTAAGCTTTGCTGTAGGTTTATTATCTATAGCAAATCCTTTCTTCTGCAAACTCTCTACTATCGTTTGCACACTGACATTTAATTCTGCTGCTGCTTTTACTAATCTAATTTCGGCCATTAAAGGTTATTTATAATTGGGGGCTAATTTTGCCAAATGCAAAGGTAAGGTTATGTATGTATATATCAAAAGGGGTGCATAATTTGTTTTTAATGTCTTAATTACCTCTGATTCAGAAAAAATAAGAGTGCCTTTACCCATTTAATAACAGCCATGCAGCCAACCAAGGCAACCATACAATTTTAAAGCTATTGTCTTGCTGCTGGCGCTGTTTCAAACTTTCTTTTATAATCCTAATAGCGATGGTTATTTGATTTTCAATGGTTTTTTCACTCAATTGCATGAGTGCCGCAATTTCTTTGTTAGGCATGCTTTCTTTTCGGCTCAAAACAAAAATTTGTTTGCATCGCGGCGGCAATTTCTCAATTACCTCGAAAATAAGCTTCTCGGTTTCCTTGGCCTGTAAGTGCTCTACAATCGAAGTTTCCGACGAAGCAATCTCATATTCCGCTTCGAGCACAATGGCATCCATCTTCTTCTTTTTAAGCAAGTTTAAACTCTTGTTGCGAACAATGGTGTACAGATAATTTTTTATTGAATCATCTAAAGTCAACTCATCCTTTTTTTGCCAAGCGACCAAAAAAGTATCGTTTACAATTTCGTCGGCGTCTTCGGCCGACTTTACATATTGCATACAGAACCAATGCAAGCCTGGCTGATACTTGTAAAACAATTGTTCAAGATGTGGGAGTTGTGGTTCCGTAAGTGTTCAAAATTAAACACTTATTACGACTAAAAAAATCTAACTAATTCACATTAGACTATGGAGTGTTTTGATTAGACGAAAAAACCTACAATTATTACAATTAAATTAGAGAAAGTGACGTATTCTTAATTGGCCATATCACTAATGAACTGAAGGCGTAACAACTGAAACTCCTCGAATGAAAAATCATTGTCGAAATCTATCACAGCACGCTCCAAATCATCGTCCTCTTGGCGTTTAAAATAATCGAAAATTTCTTCTTGGAATTCCTCTTCAATTATTTCATCAATACAATAATGTAAATCTAAACTGGTACCTAGGGTTACCATTTGCTCCAATTCATCCATTAATTCTTGATAAGTTAAACCATTGCTTCGCGCAATATCTTCAAGGGCCATTTTCTTATCAATGTTAAGAATGATAGCAATTTTTTTCTTCGATTTTTCTCCCGAAGTTTTAACTACTACATCCATCGGACGATCGATATTATTTTCCTTAACGTATTGAGCAATATAATCTAAAAATGGCTGTCCATACTTAGCCGCTTTGTTTTTTCCAACACCATGCACAGTCTCAAGTTCATCCATTGTAATTGGATATTTTGTAGCCATGTCATCCAATGAAGGATCTTGGAAAATGACATAAGGTGGTAAACTATTCTCTTTGGCAACACGTTTTCTTAAATCTTTTAGATGGGCGAACAAAACTTCATCTGAAATACTTTCAAGCACTGCATTCTCAAATGTATCATCTGATACAAATGCAAATTCTGTATCTTTAGCCATCTCAAATTTCTTAGGATTAGCAATGGCTGTATGCCCTTCAGCTGTTAAACTCAACAAACCGTATTTTTCAATATTTTTATTGATATAACCATTCAACAAACCGATTCTGAATACGCCTTTCCAAAATATTTTGTCATGGTCTTTACCAATACCAAACATTGGAAGCTTCTCGTGTCCATGGTCTTTAATCGTATCCGATTTTTTGCCAATCACAAAATTCACCAAGTGGCTTAAATCAATTTCACCTTTCAAACTATCCAAAGCTTTTAAAGCAGTAACAACCTCTTCAGTAACATCTACTTTTGGCTTAGGATGTCGGCAATTGTCGCACATGGCGTTGCAATTCTCGTCGTTGAAAGATTCACCAAAATAATTTAACAACAATCTTCTTCTGCATTGTGAACTCTCAGCAAACGCAGAGGTTTCATCCAATAATAATGTACCAATTTCTCTTTCAGCTACTGGCTTATCTTTCATGAACTTCTCGAGTTTCTCTATATCACTGGGATTATAGAATAGAATACAATCGCCATCCATCCCATCTCTTCCGCCTCTGCCAGTCTCTTGATAATAACCTTCCAAACTTTTCGGCACATCAAAGTGAATCACAAAACGCACATCTGGTTTATCTATTCCCATACCAAACGCAATCGTTGCAACGATTACATTGCAATCTTCCATCAAGAAGGCATCTTGATTATTGGCCCGTGTTTTGGCATCTAAACCAGCATGGTAAGGCAAAGCTTTTACACCATTTAAGGTTAACATCTCCGCAATTTCTTCAACACGTTTTCTGCTCAAACAGTATATAATACCCGAACGGTTAGGTCTACTTTTTATACAAGAAATAATATCCTTAAATACTTTTTCTTTACTTCCTTTTGGTTTTACTTCGTAGTATAAATTATCTCTATTAAAGGATGATTTATAAATCACCGCATCTTGCATGCCTAAATTTTTCTGAATATCACTTTGTACTTTGGGCGTAGCAGTTGCTGTTAATGCAATCATAGGCACATCGTTAATATCTTTAATCATTTGCTTGATTCTGCGATACTCCGGACGGAAATCATGGCCCCATTCGCTGATACAATGCGCTTCATCAATGGCAACAAAGGAAATGGTTATACTCTTTAAAAAATCTATCGTCTCCTCCTTTTTTAAGGTTTCAGGAGCGACATACAGCAATTTGGTATTACCATGACTCATGTCTTCTTTTACTTTCGCTATCTCAGTTTTTGAAAGTGAAGAATTTAAGAAATGAGCAACATGATCTGTATCAGAAAAACCGCGGATACTGTCCACCTGATTTTTCATTAAAGCTATCAAAGGTGAAATAATGATTGCGGTACCTGGCATCATCAAAGCAGGTAGTTGATAGCAGAGTGATTTACCGGCCCCAGTTGGCATAATTACAAAACAATCCTCTCCTCTCAAAACGCTCTCTATCACTTGCTGTTGCGTACCTTTAAAACCATCAAAACCAAAAAACTCCTTTAATGCTAATTTAGCATCCATCTTTCGCTGCGTTGTTGTCATTTATATTCTAATATTATCGTGTTAATTTCTTAAAAATTTGATGACACTAAATTAATACTATTGGCACCATACCACCAAACGTTTTTTAAAAAAAAATTATTTTCCATTATTTTGCCTTTATTTTGCAACGTTTTGAAATAAGGCACCCGATGAATAAATCAATTGATGAAATAATTAACTTTGGTAAAACTACCATTCAATCTGAATTGGATAATGTAGCAGACCTTATTAATTTTATAGACGAAACCTTTGCAAAAGTTATTGTTCTAATATTAGAATCGAATGGAAGAGTGGTCATTACTGGCATAGGGAAAAGTGCCATTATTGCTCAGAAAATTGTTGCTACCCTTAACTCTACTGGCACACCGTCAATTTTCATGCATGCCGCAGATGCCATTCATGGTGACTTAGGAATCATTCAAAAAGATGATGTGGTAATTGCCATTTCTAAAAGTGGGAATACGCCTGAAATTAAAGTTTTAGCGCCTTTACTAAAACAATTTGGCAATAAATTAATCGCCATTGTGGGAAATATCGACTCGGTTTTAGCAAATTCTGCAGATTTTGTTTTGAATACTACGGTTGCCAAAGAGGCCTGTCCAAATAACCTTGCACCTACCACAAGCACCACCGCACAATTGTTAATGGGCGATGCGATTGCTGTTGCATTGCTTAAATGTAAAAATTTCTCATCCACCGATTTCTCGAAGTACCATCCTGGTGGAGCCTTGGGCAAACGCCTATATTTAACCGTTAAAGACATTGCTTCACAGAATGAACAACCAGCTGTAAAACCATCGGATAGCATACAAACAGTGATCATAGAAATATCTAAGAAACGTTTAGGTGCAACTGTGGTAATAGATCAAGGTGAAATTAAAGGTATGATTACCGACGGGGACATAAGACGATTAATAGAGAAAACAACTGATCTTAAAGGCATAGTGGCAGGGGACATTATGAACCCAGATCCAAAGACCATCGACGCAGATCAATTGGCAGTAAATGCAATTGAAATAATGAGAGAAAATAAAATAAGTCAGATGATTGTAACAGACCGATCTGAATACATTGGCATTGTGCATATACACGACTTAAATAAAGAAGGCTTAATGGCTTAAAAAATAGAAAAAATAGAATGAAGAAAAATAAAAACAATTATGTGGTAATTATGGCTGGTGGCATCGGAAGCAGATTCTGGCCATTGAGTAAAAAAAATTACCCCAAACAGTTCCACGACATACTAGGCGTAGGAAAGTCACTTTTACAATTGACCTACGACAGATTCAAGAAAATAATTCCAGAAGAAAATATTTATGTTATTACAAATGCTGGTTATAGTTTATTGGTGAGCGACCAATTACCCGACTTACCCGAACAAAATATTTTAGCTGAACCAGCCGCTATGAATACCGCACCCTGCGTAGCCTATTCAAGTTTTAAATTATTTGCAAAAAACGAAAAAGCCAACATTGTTTTTGCTCCAAGCGATCATTTAATAACCGATGATGCGTCTTTTGAAGAAAGCATTTTAACTGCATTAAATCATACAGAAAACAACAAAGAATTAGTAACATTAGGTATCAAGCCGAACCGTCCAGATACAGGCTATGGTTACATCCAATTTAAAAATGAAGGCGACAAGACCGGTGTAATTCCTGTGAAAACTTTTACTGAAAAACCAACGTACGATTTGGCAATGACTTTTCTTGAAAGTGGCGACTTCTATTGGAACAGCGGGATCTTCATTTGGAAAGCAAGTGATATTCTTGATGAATTTGCAGCCTACCAAACTGACATGCATGCCATCTTTAAAAAAGGACTTAAAAAATACAATACAATGGAGGAACAAACCTTCATCAATAAGCAATACCCTTTTTGCAAATCTATTTCAATTGATTATGCAATCATGGAAAAAACAAAGATTGCATCCATACTTCCTGCTACTTTTGGTTGGAGCGATTTAGGCACTTGGAAATCGCTTTATGAATTGCGCAAAAAAGATAAAAACGGTAATTTATTACACGGTAAAAACATGCAGGTTTACAATACAAAAAACAGTTTGATAATATGTGAATCGGGCGATGATAAATTAGTCGTTGTTGAAGGCATGGAAGGTGGAATGGTAATCGATACTGAAGATATTTTATTTATTAGTAGCCTGAGTAAAGAACAAGAGGTAAGGGATATTACCAACGATATTAAGGAAAAGTTTAAAGGCAAATTTTCGTAATAATTTTACCGGATTCAAAAGGACAATAAAAAAAGCCAGAAAATTTTCTGGCTTTTTTTTTGTCTAATATATTTTAATTAATCGAACCACGCACTCTCTGACTGTAAAGTCGGACGGCTTGGTTGATATTAACACCCGACTTGGCCATTTCTTCTTGACAAAAAACTGCGGCCAAAATATGGGTCAATTGTTCACCTTCATCTTTACCTTCGACTACAATTGCTAAGGTTTCTTCGTTTAACAATGCTTGCTCGGCTGCTTGCAACTGGGTTGTGGTATAAGTATCCACCAAATGTTTAATACTATTGATATTCATAAGGCAGTTAACATTTCGACTAAGCTCTCTTCTTTTGCAGTACTCAAAGCTTTCACCAATTCCCCATTTTTAAAGGTGGCAAAAAAAGGCAAAGTATCCACACCCGCTAATTTTCGTGCTTCTGGATTATGCTCAGCATCGATATCCAAAAATACAGTATCAGCAAAGCGTTCATCGCCACTTAATCTTTTGTATTTAGCTGCAAATAATTTGCAACTTCCACACCAATCGGCATAGTATTTTACAACCACTTTTGGATGTTTACCCAATTGGGCATTTAAGGTTTCGTCATTTGCTATTTCTACGGCCATGTTTATTTATATTTCGTTACAAGATCGTTCAGTGCTTTTTGGTCGTGGTAACCTTCTTGTCGGTATAACACCGCGCCTTTTTTAAGTAATATAACCGTTGGCAAATTATAAATTTGGTATTCTTTAGCTAACTCAACTTCCTGATCGGTGTCTATGCTATAAACCAATACTTCTGAACTGCGTTCCTCTTTGATTATATCAACAAAAGGTTGCATTCTTTTGCAGGGTCCACACCATGTTGCATTGAAATCCACAAAAACCAATTTGTCTCCGTATATGGCTGTTTTAAAATCAACCTGCTTTTCTTGTTCAACTTTTTCAACGGCCGGTTGCGCAATGGAAGCCGTTTCTACTGGCAATTGAGCAGATTTCCAAGCGGTAATTCCACCACTTAAACTATAAACATTTTTATACCCTAATTTTTTGAGTAAGTCTAAAGCACTTCCGCTTCTTGCTCCGCTTTTACAATATAAATATATCTTTTGTTCTTTTCCATATTGTGAAATACTCGTTTGAAAATCTCCTGCATACCAGTCGATATTCACAGCTCCTTTAATGTAACCTTCTTTAAATTCTTCAGGTGTTCTTACATCAACAATTTTTGCATCCGCTGATGCAATTTGCTTATTAAAATCTGTGGGTGATAACAACCCTGCTGTTTGTGTCTTACATGCTAGTAAAACCAAAGCCATTGTAAAAGTTAAAATGTATTTCATATGTCGATTCAAAATTAATGGTTTATTGGATATTGTTAAAATTTATAATTATCATATTTATATAGCAAAAATCTATTATTTACCAAAAAGCCCCATCAATCCTGGCATTCCACCTGCCATTGCGCCTACTTCGGCCATGTTTGCTTTTTCTGCATTCTCCAATGCTTTGTTAATGGTTTGAACCAAATGATCTTCTAATTGAGTTTTATCACTCAATTTCGCCGCATCTATATGTATAGATAAAATTTTTCTGTTGCCGTTACAATCAACCGTGATGCCATTAATTGTTTCAGTAATGGTAATGGCTTCGAGTTTATTTTTTAGCTCTTCTGCCTTTTTCTTCATTTCTAATATTTGTGAAATATTGCCTAACATGTTAATATAAAATAAGTTTACGAAATTAACAGAAATTTTTCTGCTTTTAAAATCCTTTTCCTAAATTACACGGCAAATTACACCAACTTTATCGAACAGTATGGCAACTCTATCGAAAGTAAAAACATGCTGTATCATACTTATACCAACCAAATGAGCAAGCATAAACCATTTACATTAGGTATCTATCCTTTCTTGTATCCAATGATAAATATCATGCATTTAAATTAATTGACAACAACCTAAGATGCAAAAATAACAATCGGTATTGCAAAAAATATTAAATTTGGAACTTTAATATGAAAATGAGAAAAATTGTTTTAATGTTTTTTGCTTTGTTATCACTCTCTATCAAAGCGCAAGTTTCTAAAACTGAAATAGCCAAACGACTAGAAGGCTATAAGGTAGTAAAGCTTACGGCAGATTTATCAGGATTAACGCCTTACCAAAAGCAAGGTCTTAGATACCTGCTCGAAGCGGCCAAAGTGATGGATGATTTATTTTACGAACAAAGTTATGCGCCTCGCGCAGTCATTGATTCTATAGAAGACAATAAAACAAGAGCGTTTGCACAAATAAATTATGGCCCGTGGGACCGCCTAAACGATTTAGAACCTTTTGTTAAAGGCATTGGTGCCAAACCAAAAGGATCTAATTTTTACCCTAAAGATATGCGACCAAGCGAATTTGATAGTTTACAAGATCCGAAAAAAAGAGATCCTTATACAGTGATAATTCGCGATGAAAACAACAAACTTAAAGTCGTTCCCTATTCAGAATACTACATGCAGCTGCAAATGGCAGCAGAATCTTTGCGAATGGCTGCAATGGCATTTGGTGACGATACCAGTTTTGCAAAATACTTACGACTGAGAGCTGAGGCATTAATCACCAATGATTATAACGCTAGTGATATTGCATGGCTCGATTTGAAAGACAATGCAATAGATATTATCATTGGCCCCATAGAAAATTATGAAGACCAGTTATACGGCATTAGGACTTCATTTGAAGCTTATGTTTTAATAAAAGACATGGCTTGGAGCAAGAAACTAGAAAAATATGTGCAATACTTACCTGAACTGCAAAAAGGATTGCCCGTAGACAAAAAATACAAATCCGAACAAGCTGGAAGCAGCAGTCAATTAAATGCGTATGATATTATATATTACGCTGGCGATTGCAATGCTGGTAGCAAAACCATTGCCGTAAATTTACCAAACGACGAGAAATTACAACTTGAGAAAGGCACACGCAGAAGTCAGTTAAAAAACACCATTCGCGCCAAATATGAAAATATCATGGTGCCAATTGCCAAAGAACTGATTGATACCGTGCAATTAAAACATATCACCTTCGATGCTTTCTTTTCTACCATCATGTTTCATGAAGTTTCACATGGTTTAGGTATTAAGAATACTGTCAATGGCAAAGGCACCGTAAAAGACGCATTAGGAGCCGACTACAGTGCGCTTGAAGAAGGCAAAGCAGATATATTAGGCCTATACATGATTACTCAATTGTATGATAAAAAAGTATTGAAAGAGGGTGAGTTGATGGACTATTATGTAACATTCATTGCTGGCATTTTTCGTTCCGTGCGATTCGGTGCGTCAAGCGCCCATGGCAAAGCCAATATGATTCGTTTTAATTATTTTAAAGAAAAAGGCGCCTTTACCAGAAATGATAAGACAGGACGTTATACTATCCATTTTGAAAAAATGAAATTGGCCATGACTTCACTTTCGGCACTTATTTTGCAATTACAAGGTGATGGTGACGTGGATGGTGTCAAAAATCTTTTGAAAGAAAAAGGAACGATCAATTCTGAACTACAAAAAGATCTAGATAAACTAAGTGCTAAAAATATACCTGTAGATATTATTTTCGAACAGGGTGCCGAAGTGCTTGGCTTAAGCACATTTCCAAACGAACCGATACAACCACTAGAACCTAAAACATTGCCAAAACCACCATTTCCAATTATCCGATGAAAAAAATAAAATATAGCTTAATTCTCTTACCGCTTAGTGTATTACTTACACTTGCTTTTTGTTTTAGAAAAAACCAACCCAACGAAAACCCTCTTTCCATTGCTGTACTTCAAGTTTTGGAAAATTATCACTACGAACCTAGAGAGGTAAACGACGAATTCTCTGAAAAACTATTCGATTTATATGTTAAGCGCCTTGACAATAGTAAACGCTTTTTTTTAAAATCAGATATGGATTCACTGTCGGTTTATAAACGCTTGTTAGATGATGAAGCCAAATCTGGAGAATACCAATATCTTGACGCTGCCAATAGAATGTATGCCCGCCGAGTGGATGTAATTTCAAAATGGTATGCTGAAATTCTATCTCAACCTTTCAACTTTAAAACAGATGAATATTTCGACTTTGATGAAGACCATTCTGAGTTTCTATCAAGTGATGCTGAATTGAAAGAATTTTGGCGCAAATCAATTAAACAACAGGTTCTTGAAAAATTAGCAGCTAAACTTAGCGCACAAGAAAAGGCTCAAACACGCAAAGACACCTTTGTTAAAATTAAACCTTACGACACCCTCGAAAGTATCGCTAGAAAAGAAGTTTTAAAAACACATACAGACTGGTTTAACAGATTAAAAAAATTCGATAAAAAAGAAAAGTTGAATCTATATGTTAACTGTATCACCGAGTTATTCGACCCACACACCAATTATTTTCCTCCGAAAGATAAAGAAAATTTCGACATTAGAATGAGTGGTAAATTAGAAGGAATTGGCGCGCAATTGCAAGAAAAAGACGGATTCTTGAAAGTAGCTTCAATTGTACCTGGTTCTCCAAGTTACAAGCAGGGCGACTTAAAAGCGGGCGATATTATTTTAAAAGTAGCACAAGGTAGTAACGACCCTGTAGATGTTACGAACATGAAGATAGATGACGCCATTCAATTAATAAGAGGAAAGAAAGGTACTGAAGTGCGTTTAACAGTTAAAAAACTGGACGAGAGTATTACCATTATTCCCATTGTTCGCGATGTTGTTGTACTAGAAGATGGTTTTGCAAAATCGGCCATTGTAATGGACGGAGGCAAAAAATTCGGGTACATTAATCTACCTACATTTTATGTGGATATGAACGATAGAAATGGTCGCTCTTGTGCGAAAGATATAGCCATTGAAATTGAAAAATTAAAAGAAGACAAAGTCGATGGTATTATTTTAGACCTTCGCAACAATGGCGGTGGCTCTTTGGGCGATGTCATAGAAATGGGTGGTTTATTTATTAAAGATGGCCCTATAACCATGGTAAAAAGCAGAGGTGATAAAATTGAAATCTATGGCGATGAAGACAAAAGCGTACTTTACAGTGGACCGCTTACCATCATGGTTAACGAGAACAGTGCATCAGCGTCAGAAATTTTAGCCGCAGCAATGCAAGACTATCATAGAGCTGCTATTATTGGAACAACTACTTTTGGAAAAGGTACTGTGCAGCGTTTTATTGAATTAGATGATGCCTTTATGACACCTGAAAATGAAAAATTGGGTGCACTAAAAATCACAATTCAAAAATTCTATAGAATTAATGGAGGAACTACACAATTAGCAGGTGTAACACCCGATATATTAATTCCAGACAGATACCGCTACATTGAATATGGCGAAAAAGACAGTGAACATCCACTTGGTGTCGACCTTATAAAAAAGGCGCCTTATAGCTATACCATTGATTACACCAAACAAATTGCTAAGGCTAAAAAAAATAGCGACAAACGTATTGCGCAAAGTCAGATTTTTAATGAAATTGAACGTTTAGCCAAAAAAATTAAGACACAAAGTAAGCGCACCCATTTCACCTTAAATTTAGAAAAATATCAAGCAGAACAAATAGAAATGGAAGCTGATAACAAAGCATTTGACGAAAGTGTTAAAAAAATAAAAGCAATGGATTATATCAATACAAGTTCAGACAACCAATTAATTGGAAAAGACACCTTAAAAATGAAGGTTAAAAACGATTGGAACAAAGCCTTTGAAAAAGATATTTATATCCAAGAGGCTGTTGAAGTATTGAAAGATTTAAAGTAATTTCCGAATAAAATAAAAATAAAACAGCAGTTCATTTAAACATAAAATGAACTGCTGTTTGCATTAAAAACATGATAGAAGAAAAAATCCATTGGCCCGAATATGAATTATTAGATAGTGGCGACTTTGAAAAAATAGAGCGATTTGGCAACTATATTCTAATCCGTCCGGAGCCCCAAGCATTATGGCCAAAACAGCTAAATACTGCAGATTGGCAGAAATTGGCACACGCCCGATTTGAAAGAGACAATACCAAAAAAAGTCACCGTGATAGCACCAACGAAAATGGTGGTTGGCAATACTTTAAAACAATGCCCAAGCAGTGGGAAATTAGTTATGCCCCCTTGGGTTTGAAATTAAAATTAAGTTGTACCTCATTTGGACATTTAGGTGTTTTTGTTGAACAAATAAGCAATTGGCATTTCATTGATGAACAAATAAAACGGATCGGCAATCGACCAAAAGTTTTAAATTTATTTGCCTACACTGGCGCTGCAAGCATTGTTGCGGCAAATGCTGGTGCAGATGTTACGCATTTAGATGCTGTAAAAAATGTAGTAACCTGGGCCAACGAAAACAAACAATTATCCAATGCGCCTGACATCCGTTGGTTAGTAGAAGATGCCTTAAAATATGTTAAACGACAAGCCAATAAAGGCGCTATCTATCAAGGTATCATTATAGACCCCCCTGCCTATGGGCGTGGACCAACAGGAGAGAAATGGATACTCGAAGAAAATCTGAATGAGTTGGTACAATATTGCGCAGCAATTAGTGATAAAAATAATTCATTTGTCTTGTTAAATTTATACAGCATGGGCCTAAGTGGCACCATTGGTTGTAATTTAATTAAAGCGCACTATCAAAAAGAGGCTACTTGGGGTGAATGTTTAGTACCAAGTAAAAATGGTTTCGATTTGCCCCTTTGTACATGGGTGAGAGGGTAAGTAAATTTTTATTCTAACAACGGCCTTGTATTTAAGAAAACCAATATTTGAAAACATCCGTTAAATGGTTTAAACACTATGTTCAAAAAAATCCAAAAGCGCATCATAAAACCCTTTCATATTTCGTTACTTTTGCAAACTCCATAACCTTTTTGAAATAAAAGCAAAAAAATGAAGCCCATCAAAGTATTAATATTCTTAGTTGCCTGCCTGCTTACACTTGGCGTTATTTCATTATTTTTTCCTGTCGATGGCATAAGTTATGGCGATGGAAAAAAAATCAGTTTCCCGAATCTCAAAACTGTTATCTCGCCAAAAATTGATTCAACAGCTATTTTTGCGGAACAGAAGAAAACGGAGGATAACAGAAGCCTGGTAGAAAAAAAAGAAGCCATTCTTAAAAAAGTACACCGCTCCTCGGCAGATACCTTATTGCTAATGCAGGTAGATGCCATTGAAAGTCCAGCCCGTTTTTATTTTGCCAATGACGACCGAAAAGTAATGGATCAATTTTTTGAAGCTTTAGAAAATTCAAGACGAGACAATACCACTTTTCGCATCATACACTATGGCGACTCGCAAATAGAAATGGATCGTATCAGCAGTCATATTCGCGAGCAATTGCAGCGCACCTACGGCGGCAGTGGCATGGGCTTATTGCCCGCCATGGAAGTTACACCCAAATACACAGTCTCCGAAGAAATTGCAGGTGCTTGGGTGCGTAAATTAGCCTTTGGTACTGAAGATGGCCGGGCGAAACACAACCGTTATGGACCAATGGCCTACTTCTGCCAAAAACAAAGTGATGTAGCTAGTGTTGTAATTACCGCCAGAGAGAATACATCCTTTAAAAATAAAAATTTCAAAACTTGCAAAGTTGTTGTGGGCAGTATAACAAAACCCCTTGAAATTAGCATAGCGGCCAATGGCAAAACAATCGGCACACAAACTTTACAAGCATCTACTACAGAGCAATTAGCAATATTTAATGTTGATAGTACCAATGGTAAAATAGGATTGAAATTCAATGGGGCCAATGCAGATATTTTAGGTATTGCATTGGATGGCGATGGTGGTATTTGTGTTGATAATGTGCCTATGCGCGGATGTTCGGGTACAATTTTTAAAAGAATTAATGCTGAAACATTGCGTAAAACCTATAGTTTATTGGGTGTAAAGATGTTGATTTTACAATTTGGAGGAAATGCCCTTCCAGGTATGAAATCAAAAGGGAGTGCAGATGCTTATGGTAAAAAATTCTTAGAAGAATTAAAATATTTAAAGTCTGTTGATCCAAATCTAATTTTATTTGTAATCGGTCCGGCCGATATGAGTATTAAAGTCAATGGTACTTTCCAAACCCATCCATATTTAGAAAATGTGCGTGATGCTCTAAAAGCTGCTACACTTCAAGCAGGCGGGGTATTTTGGGACATGTACGAAGCCATGGGTGGCAATGGCAGCATGGTTACATGGGTTAAAGCAAAGCCTAGTCTGGGTTCGCCAGATTATATACACTATACCCAAAAAGGTGCCGTGAAAATCTCAGAGATATTTTACAGCTCCTTAATGAAAGAATACGAAATGTTTAAATTAAGAAAAACGATCGGCACCTAAATCTCCAAAAATTATATTGCGTTATTTTAAATTATATCTCCTCTCCTTTATTTGCCTCAGCAATTTAATGTTATGTAATGGTCAGGATGGAGCGGTAAATTTAGACCGTTATCCATTTGTCAACTATGATTTAAATGAGGTAAAATTTTACAAAGACAGTCTCGACTTTTACGGTTTTTTTAGAAAGCTAGACAAGTTAGTAACCACCGGTAAAGGCAAAATAAACATTGTTCACTTTGGTGGCTCGCATGTTCAAGCTGATATTTGGACTGGAAAACTTCGTGAAAATTTCAATGAATTCTTGAATCAAAAGCAAACCTCGAGAGGTTGGATTTATCCTTTTAAATTGGGATTTAAGAGCAATAACAATCCTGCAAATTATGGTTTCGATTGGACTGGCAGATGGGAAGGTTGCAGAGCCGTAAACTCCTACTGCATTGGCAATATTGGCATGAATGCGATTACCACCACGACCCACGATTCTGATGCTTCATTCGGCGTAATTATGAAACCAGATGGCAAAACAGATTATGTATTCGATCGCATCAAAGTTTTTTATGACAATCACCATCAAAGTTTTCAAGTGGTGCTCGACTCACCGTATTTAGCCAAGCAAATTATTGATAACAAAGAAGCTGGTTATAGAGAGTTTATCTTTGAAGAGCCAATGCGTCAAGTAAAATTCAAATGCATTAAGACAGATTCACTTCAAAATATTTTTACACTTTATGGTCTGTTCTGCGATTTAGATGCACCTGGTATTAATTACAATGCCATGGGAGCCAATGGCGCTTCGGTGCCTACCTATCTCAAATGCAATATGCTCGAAAGAGAAATTGCAGAATTAAAACCTGATTTGGTTATTTTTTCAATCGGAATTAACGATGCCTTTGCCCCCGATTTTTGTCAATCTTGTTTTGAACACAATTATGAAGAACTCATTAAAAGAATTAAAAGGGTAGCACCCAATGCTGCGATCCTTTTTACAACCAATACAGACAGTTATAAAAAAAATCGCAAGGGCAAATTCTATCAAAACATTACAGGTTTGGATGTCAAGGATGCGATGCAAAACTTGGCTACGCGTTATAATGGTGGCGTTTGGGATTTATTCTCTATCATGGGTGGTCTAGGTAGTATCGAATTTTGGGCGCGTAATGGCATGGCTTCTAACCGCGACCGTGTTCACCTTTCTGCCAGAGGTTACCGATTGCTAGGGGATTTAATGTTTGTAGCATTTATGAGAAAGTATGAAGAATATTTAAAACTTCCTGTTTCAAAAATAAAACATGATTGATAATCTGTTACATATCATTACTTCGTTTTTCGTATACTCAGCAGCGAATCCAATCATTTTTACATCGATTTCCTTTTGGGTGTTTTTTACTTTTGTGTTTGCTGTATTTACAATCATTCATAAACAATACTCCCTGCGAAATATTTTTCTTTTTTTAATAAGCATTTTCTTTTACTATAAAACCAGCGGACTGTTTTTTTTACTACTCCTGTTCACTATCACCAATGAATTTTTTGTAGCCAAAGCGATCTATAAATCGGAGGATAAATTAAAACGAAAATTACTCATTACTTACAGTGTTATTTTAAATATTGGTTTCCTTTCATATTTTAAATACGCCTATTTTTTTACAGATTCATTCAACAAAGTATTTCATACAAATAACCAAGTAGTGAATTACTTTTCTCAATGGAGTAATAGCTTTGCAGGCACTCATTTTGAAATAGACAAAATATTATTGCCCATTGGAATATCATTCTATACTTTTCAAATTTTAACTTACACCCTTGATGTATACAGAGGTAAATTAAAACCTTTGAATAATTTCTTTGACTTTGGATTTTACGCCTCATTTTTTCCTCAAATATTATCAGGACCCATTGTTAAAGCGAGAGATTTCATACCGCAAATGAACAAACCATACCACTTGAATCAATATCAATTTGGTTTGGCTTTATTCATGATATTAAATGGCTTGATAAAAAAAATGGTGGTCGGTGATTATATAGCGACTAATTTTATAGACCGAATTTTTGGCAATCCTTTATTATTTACAGGCGTAGAAAATCTATTTGCAGTAATTGGCTATTCCTTGCAAGTATATCTTGATTTTTCGGGTTATACCGATATTGCCATTGGCATCGCATTATTGATGGGCTATCGATTAAATCGCAACTTTAATTCCCCCTACAAAGCTGAAAATACTGGAGATTTTTGGAAACGTTGGCATATTTCTTTGTCATCATGGCTGCAAGAAAACTTATACATACCACTTGGCGGCAATCGAAAAGGGAGCATAGCTTCGTATATTATCATTAGTGTTCTTACAATATTCTTAGCCTTGTTACTCGATGCTATTTTAGTGCTTTGGATCGTTGGAGGCATTGCCTTGGTATTGGTTATACTTTCATACTATTCTCCTAAAGTAAAACACCAAGTAGATACGAATATAAATCTGATGATTACCATGTTATTAGGTGGTTTATGGCACAACCCCACGGTTAATTTTTTAGTTTGGGGTGGCCTAAACGGGTTGGGTTTGATTATTTATAAATTTTGGAAAAAAATTAGTCCTTATCAAAATCTCAAAACGCTTCCCATACATTTTTGGAAAGTATTTTCAACCTTTATGTTCATTACATTTACGCGTATTTTCTTTAGAGCCGAGGATATGACGCAAGCCAATGAAGTGATTCAAAAAATTGTTTACGACCTTAAAATTTCAATTGCTCCAGAAATAATCAGCAATTTTTGGGAGGTTTTTGCACTTATGGCTCTGGGCTTCATTATCCATTGGTTGCCTTCGAATATAAAATGGCAATACCGCAAATTTTTCATTAAATCTCCAGCGGTTATCAAAGTAGTGATTATTGTTTTATGCGTATTTTTCATTTTTCAAACCATGTCTAGCGAAATGAAACCTTTCATCTATTTCCAATTTTAGGAAATAGTTCAAACCCTTTGTACCTATGCCTTCGAGGACTTCTATTTTTGTCATTTTTTTTTGACATATGCAATAAAATTATAGTAAACATTGTTATATTCGCACTTTACACCTAATAATAAAGCCTATAGAATCTAGCATTTACACAAAAAATTTAGTATTGTCGTTTTCAAATAAAATAATTGTAGTGAATTCTATGCAACGTATTCAGGGGCTTTGGGATGCAAGGCTTCTTGTGCTTTTACTTTCTGCATTCGCTTTTCCTCTGTTTAGCATATCTGGGTACCAAAGGTCTGTTTCCTTTGGCTATATCCCTACAGATGAAGAACTCAGTGCCGATGTTTTAAAAAACAATAAAAAAACAATTCCAAGCACCGCAAAAAAAACAAAAGTTAATTCAGCCATTAAAAAAGTGGCGCCACAATCTCCTTTCTTTTCGCCTCAAGATTCAACAAAAAATACAGGAAAAGACTCGCTAGTCCTAAAATATCCAGTCAAACAAAATACAGGCAGGGGCACCTCCGATTATCAAAACAACATAGACCTGAACGACCCTTCTGTTAAAACACTTGTTGAGTATAATACAAGCACTGGTATGTATGACGAATACCGTGTGGTGGCAGGCAAAAAAACCCTTACCCGGTCCTTAACAAAGGATGAGTATATGGAAGAAAGCGCCCGCGCAGAGCGAAAAAGATATTTCGAACAAAGAAGTAAAAGTAATGCTGGTGGCAGTGGATACAACAACAACAAAAAAATTGATTTAATAAAAACCCCACCAGTCATCGATAAGATTTTTAGAGGTGGTTTGATTGATATTCGCCCTAGTGGGTCGGCAGAATTAACTTTTGGAGGCAATTTTAATACCGTTAGAAATCCGATGTTCAGCGCACGTCAGCAAAAAACTGGACAATTTAATTTTGATCAAAAAATACAAATTAACGTTACCGGCAAAATTGGTAATGCCTTAAATCTTGGCATAAAATACGATACTGATGCAACCTTCGATTTTGACAATCAAACCAAATTAGATTGGGTAGGTAAAGAAGATCAAATTGTTCAAAAAATAGAATTGGGAAATGTGAGTTTGCCTTTGAACGGTAGTTTAATTCAAGCTGGGCAATCCCTATTTGGCATCAAGGCAGGCTTAAAATTTGGCCGATTAAAAGTAACTGCTATAGCTACTCAAAACAAAGGACAACGCACCGAAACAACGGTAAATGGTGGCGCTCAAATAACCAACTTCAATATTCAGGCTCACAACTACGACCAGAACAGACACTATTTCCTTTGTCAGCAATTTAAAGACAATTTTGATGTGGCGATGTCTAGTCTGCCATTAATATCTTCTGGCGTTGTTATTAATCGTGTAGAGGTTTGGGTAACCAACAGAAGTGGTAGTTATGATAACACACGCGATTTATTGGCTTGTATGGACTTAGGTGAAAAAACGCCTTACAATAGCTCCATCACTACTGGTGCTAGTTTAGGTGCCGATAACAATTCAAATAATTTATATACTACTTTACTTTCCTCTAATAATATCCGAACATCTAAGACCTGTTTAGATGAAATGAATAGATTACCTGGAACTCAAAATCTAAAACAAGGTCTAGATTATGAATTATTGACTTACGCCAGACAATTGACCGAGCAGGAATTTAGTTTTAATTCTCGTTTGGGTTACATTTCCTTAAACTCATCTTTAAATAACGATGAGATATTGGCGGTTGCTTTCGAATACACATTGAATGGCAAGGCGTATAAAGTTGGTGAATTTGCTTCTGAAATTGTCAGCGACAGAGCCAATAGCAAAGTATTAATGGTAAAAATGCTGAAAGGCAACATCATTCGCACACGCCTACCAATGTGGGAATTGATGATGAAAAATATTTATTCTTTGGGTTCATTCAATATCAATACTTCCGATCTAAAATTTGACATTATTTACAATGATGATCCTTCTGGGGCAGATTTAAATTACCTCCCTGTTAGCAATATTCCAGGCTTAAGCGATGGTATCCCCTTAATCCGTGTGATGAACATGGACCGTATCAACCGTCAGCAAGAAGCAAAACCCGATGGCGTTTTCGATGCCATTGATGGTATTACCTTCCAATCACAACAAGGCCGTGTTATATTTCCAGTGTTGCAGCCATTTGGCAACCATCTAAGAAGCAAGTTCCCGCTATCCGACCCAATTGCAAACAAGTATGTTTTTGATGCTTTGTACGACAGTACGAAATGGTTAGCCGAACAAGATGTCGTTCACAATAAATTCTTTTTAAAAGGAAGTTTCAAAGGAAATAGCAGCGCCGACATTTCTTTAAATGCACTGAATGTCCCCCAAGGCTCGGTAATTGTAACAGCCAATGGAACCAAGCTTACAGAGAATGTAGATTATACTGTCGATTACAATGCTGGAAAGGTTACCATTATCAATCAAGGCATCTTACAATCGGGGGCTATTATTAAAGTTTCAGCCGAAAGTAATAGCATGTTCAATATTCAACAAAAAACTTTGCTCGGTGCGCGATTCGATTACAATGCCCATAAGAAATTACTGTTAGGTGGCACAATCCTTCACATGTATGAACGCCCTTTAACACCTAAAACTAATATAGGGGATGAACCCCTGTTGAATACCATTATGGGTGCAGACTTTAGCTATGCATCGCCCTCTCAATTGCTCACAAAATTAGTCGATAAACTGCCATTTATAGAAACTAAAGTACTCAGTAAATTAACCGCACAAGGCGAGTATGCGCGTATTTTTCCGGGTAAAGCTAAGGGACAAAATAACACCCGTGGTGTAAGTTATTTGGATGACTTCGAGGGCGCAGAAACTACCTTCGATTTAAAATTAAGTTCAAATTGGAAAATGGCCAGTTTGCCACAATATCAAAAAGATTTATTCCCTGAATGGGACTTAGCATTACAAAACAAGCGTCCTTGGGGCTTTCAAAGAGCGCGTTTGGCCTGGTACACCATCGATCCTACTTTTTACAGAAACGACCCATACACGCCTACACACATTAAAAACGATGTGCAAATGCAGAGCAATCACTACATGAGAGAAGTATTGGTTACCGAAGTATTCCCCAATAAACAAATTCAGCAAGGCGCTCCTTCGATATTACCTACACTCGACATGGCCTATTTTCCTCAAGAAAAAGGCATGTATAATTATGATACTGCTAATTTAAATCCAGATGGTACTTTTAAAACGCCTTCAAAATCATGGGGCGGTATAATGCGCAGAATTGAGAGCAACGACTTTGAAGCAGCCAATATTGATTACATAGAAATTTGGATGATGGATCCCTTTCGTTACAATACAACCGGTTCAAATAAAGGTCAGTTGTACATTGACCTAGGAAACGTTAGTGAGGATATTTTACCTGATAGAAGAAAAGCATTTGAAAATGGATTTAATGCCAAAGGGTTGCATACCGACGAAGATGAATCTAGTTTTGGTAAAGTGCCGCTGCTTCCTCAAATTAATAATGCATTTGACAATGAACCGACCTCTCGACAATTTCAAGATTTAGGGTTAGATGGTATGAATGACGAAGATGAGCGTTTATTTTACAAATCATACCTCGAAAAACTTGACTCAATGTATGGCAAAACATCAAAAATCTACCAAGATGCTTTGGCCGACCCTTCCAATGATAATTATTTGCACAACAGGGAACCTAGCTATGATGGACAATTGGCAAATATTATCGACCGTTACAAACGTTATAATTCTTTAGAAGGCAATTCAACCCTTAATAAATTTGCTGATGGTTCGCCTAAGTCGGCCACCAACGTGCCAGACAACGAGGATATCAATAGTGACTTTACCATGAATCAATCGGAAGATTATTTTCAATATCAAATTGCATTAAGTCCAAGCGATTTAGAGATAGGCAAAGGCTTTGTAACCGATATATCCGAAGTAGATAAATTACTAAAAAACGGAAAAACGGAAAAAATAAAATGGATCCAAATTAAAGTACCGATTCGCCAATACACCAAATCGGTGGGTAGCATTTCAGATTTCAAGTCGATTCGTTTTATGCGCATGTACATGAAAGGATTTGACAGTGCAACAATTTTGAGATTTGCTCAATTACAATTGGTGAGAGCCGATTGGCGCAGATACACCCAATCCTTAAACACACCTGGTGCAGTAGTTCCTATCGACCCTACAGACAATACCACTTTTGTTGTTTCTACAGTTAATATCGAAGAAAACGGCAAACGCTCACCTATTCGATACACCATGCCTCCGGGTATTAACCGTGTGCAAGATCCTACTTCGCAAAACGTGGTAAAACAAAACGAACAGTCACTTTCTTTAAGAGTTTGCAACCTAAAAGCTGGCGATTCAAGGGCTGCCTATAAAACAACCAACTCGGATATTAGAAACTACAAGAACATGAAAATGTTTGTGCACGCCGAAGGTAAAAATTTAAAAGATGGCGATATTTCTGGTTTCATAAGAATAGGCACTGATTTAATAAACAACTACTACGAATATGAAATACCACTCAGAATTACAGCAGATGGTACTTATGCGCCCGACCAAATATGGAAAGTAGAAAATGAATTTGATTTTGCTTTGTCAGATTTATTTAATTCAAAAGATTTGCGATCTAACGCGCTTGTGCCGCTTAATAGGCCTTTCTCCTACCTCAACGCAAAAGGGCACAAAATAACAGTTCTAGGGTTACCAGATTTAAGCAATGTGCGTGTCATGATGTTGGGTATTCGCAATAACACCGATGTGTCACAATGTGGCGAAGTATGGTTCAATGAATTAAGAGTAACAGATATTTCGAACAAAGGCGGCTGGGCAACTACTGGCCGGGTGGTAGCGCAAATGGCAGACTTCGCAACACTTTCTGCTTCGGGCAATATTTCTACCATTGGTTTTGGTGGCGTAGATAAGCGTTTAAATGAAAGAAATCTGAGCAATAATTATCAATACGATTTATCATCTAGTTTTGAATTGGGTAAGTTCTTCCCTCAAAAAGCGGGTGTAAATATTCCATTATTTATTGGTTACAGTGGTACAATTAGTCGACCTAAATTCAACCCACTGAATCCAGATGTTGAATTAAAAGATGCTGTTTCGCGACTCAGTCCAGATGCGGCAAAAGCCATTATCAAATCGGCCGAGGATTACAACAGCCGATACAGTTTTAACTTAACCAACGTTAGGGTTAATAGAACCGGAACAGGTAAATTAATGCCTTGGAATATTTCAAATTTCAATATGACTTATTCCTATATTTTATTGAGGAAAAGAAATATTCAAATAGAAGATAATTTTAGCAAAACTTACTACGGTAGTATCGGTTATAATTATGCCCCTAAAATAAAATATTGGGAACCGTTTAAATTTATAAGGAGTAAAAAATTAAACATCATTCGTGATATAAATTTAAATTATAAACCACAGAACATATCTGTTAGAATGGATGCCAACCGTTATTATTCTGAGACTCAAAACAGAAACAATGATGTGTTCAAGCAAATAACACCGCGACTATACGACAAAAACTTTACGCTACTGCGCAATTATAATGTTAATTTCCCCTTAACAAAATCACTGAAACTGGATTATACCGCAACCGTGAACGCCCGTGTGCAAGAGCCTTTTGGACAATTGAATTCTGAGGCAAAGAAAGATTCTGTGAGAGAACAATTTTTTGCTTTAGGTAAAATGAGTAGCTATACCCAAACAGCTAATTTCAATTATACCTTGCCGTTCCAGAAAGTAGGTTTCTTAAATTGGATCAACACATCTGTTAAATATGGCACAAACTATGGCTGGCAGCAAGCACCTCCTTCCGTTACCTCTTTAGGAAATATCATACAAAACAGCCGCGAAATTGCCGTTAATTCGCAATTCAATATGATGAGTTTATACAACAAAGTACCGTTCTTAAAACGTATAAACCAAGGCACTAAAAAGAAACCATCTGCCAAATCAAAAGCCACAGAGAAAAAAGGTGCTGACAAAGGCAACGTTGCGAAAACAGAAACTGAAGAAGAAAAACCTGGCGCTAAAAAGAAGAAGGAGAAACAACAATTTGGTACCAATTTCTTTAAAATGCTAATGATGCTTAAGAATGTAAGCATTACCTATAATCAAAAAGATGGAACAGTATTACCTGGTTTTAATTATCAAATTGATTATTTCGGACAGAATTTTGCTCACAACGCACCAGGTATGGAATTCATACTGGGCAGTCAAAATAAAAACAACCGCTATAATTTGGCAGAACAAGGCGCTCTAACCAATGATTCGCGTTTAAATAATCTATTCCTTCAAAACTCAATAAAGAGCTTGCAAGGAAATGCTACCATTGAACCATTCAAAGACTTTAAGATTCAGGTTAATTTCAGTCAGAACCGCTCCAATAATTTGCAATCACTTTTTAGATTCGATACGGCTACCCGAGATTGGAAAGATTTGCAAGTGACTGAAACTGGTAACTTCACACAATCTGGTATTTTTATACGTACTGCCTTCGACAAACAAGGACCTGCCAACAATTGGGAAAGTACAACGTTCGACCTTTTTGAAAATTCAAGAACAACTATTTCTAAAAGAATGGCCGCAGAAGATAGCAGAATTGTAGATAAAAATAAATTCGACGATACATTTAAAGGCTACCATTCTGGTTACGGACCGACCTCGCAAGGTGTATTGATTCCATCATTTATTGCAGCCTATACGGGTGTTAATCAAAGCAAGGTATCTTTAAGTCCTTTCCCTAAATTGCCTTTGCCTAACTGGAATATCAATTACAATGGCTTAACTAAAATAAAATCTATTGGCAAACGATTCTCAAATATTACCTTACAACACCGTTATCAAGGCACTTATACTGTAGGAAGTTTTACAAGTAATTTGCAATACAATCCTGATACTACGCCAGTCGTCGGGAAGGATTTAATTAGTAAATACAATATTACAAACATTACAATTCGAGAATCGTTTAGTCCCTTAATTGGTATTGATGTGACGACTAAATCGGGGGTTACAGGTGGATTTAAAATGGGCAGAACCAGGAATGTAACACTGCTTGTACCAAACTCAACGGTTACCGAAAACAATATCAAAGACTATACTTTCAACATGGGATATAGAACCAACGGTGTTAAACTTCCAATTAAATTCAATGGCAAGAAAGCTTATTTGGCCAATGATTTAGCCATGACCTTAGAGATAACAGTTCAGAACAATGTGAACATTGTACGCAGGGTCGATCAAAACACAAACACCCCAACAGGTGGTCAGCGCGTGGTGCAAATTCGTCCTAATATTACTTACATGGTTAATACAAATGTGAATTTACAAATTTTCTACGATCGACGTTCTTCAAAACCATTTGCTTCCAACACTTTCCCAACGGCTTTAACAACCTTTGGTGTTAAATTGAGATATACTATACAATAGCCTATAATTAAAAAAGTGACTCTTAATAATAAAAGCTCAACCGTTTAAGTTGGGCTATTTTTTAATTCATTTTTTTTCAATTGATAAAAGAACAAAGAATAGGTAGGCTTATGATTTTTGTTTTCATCCCAAAAAAATCGTAACTTTGGGATAAGTTGTGCTTAAATATAATATCTACTTAAGAATTCAATCACACTTAAAATCGAAAATTTGTAAAACCCCGTATAAATAATATGCCTTGGAGAAAATTAGATGGAACAGAAATCTTAATTCCCATTATGGACGAAGTAGAAAACGTCATAAGAAAAGAGGAATTAAAAGGGAGCCGATTGAAAGTATGCATTGGCACCGATAGTCAGGTAAAACACAATATTGTTGAGTTTGCAACTGCTGTTGTGTTTATCCGCGAGAAAAGCGGTGGCTTTATGTACTTCAATAATTTTATTACTAAAAATCATTTCTCTATCAAAGAGCGCATGATACACGAGGTAAGTAAATCGATTGAAATTGCCTACGCTTTGTGCCCCATTTTCGATGCGCATAAGATAGAATTAGAAGTACATGCTGATATTAATACCGACCCACAATTCAAAAGCAACGATGCTTTAAAAGAAGCCATGGGATATATCATTGGTATGGGTTACACGTTCAAAGCAAAACCCGAAGCTTTTGCAAGCAGTTGCTGCGCCAATAAGGTGGTGCAATAAAAGATTACCTCAAAACCTCTACCACACCCGATATTTCTTGATCGATATTGTATAAATCTT
>JAQSCZ010000026.1 GCA_029945665.1 bacterium
TTTACAAAAATAACACTTTTTTATCAATTATGGATGATTACGGACATTCAAATAATAATACTATTGAATTGACAATGAATCAAGAAAAATATGGCAACATTGAAAATTCAATTACAATATCACCTGATAAAATTAGCTTTAGTTCCATTAATCATGATTCGTATACGAGTATTAATAATTCCAGAGTATTAATCAAGATTAAATAGCACTGCCTTTTATTAAGAAATTCGAACTAAAACGTTCTAAAATAAATTTACCTCAATTTATTTTTTCAGTATAAAATAAACAAAAAATACATGAACTAAAAAAAAATATTTTCAGGTCTCAATGCCACATATTTTAATTTTAATCTGTCTATTACTTAAATGGAGGATATTAAAATGAAAGAAACAATTATTATTTGCTTTTTTGCTGGTGCCACTCATGCACTTTCGCAAAACTTCAACACCATGCCGTCCGACAATTTCTTTAGTCCGCATGCTTTGCACCGATCTACTATCAATCTTATGCCTACCGCTCAATTCACATTTTTCGCAAAAGGCAATTTACTATATGAATTAACACAATCGAGCAGCAATCCATCGGAATTACTTAAAACCAGTTTAAATAACAATAAAAGCAAAAACTACCTTTACCTGCAAGCCCAAAGCAACTTATTAGATTACAGAAAAAATACAGGTCGTTATGAAATTGGATGGAGTGTTGGACTAAAAAGTTCTTTCTATATGCAATCCAATTTTAATATACCAAATGCACCTAAAGTGGACGAAGTCAATCCCAATAACACAAACCTAAATAGTACCCATGTTAAAATAAAATTAGGTGGATATGCCGCAGTCAGTTATGGTTTTTCATTTCTAAAAAACATCCATAAAAACTATCTTAAAACCTATGGCTTCAAAATAGAACTTCTTACAGGAATCAATGCGATAAAAGGACAACTCAATTCTAAAGGTGTTCAGGCACCCGACTCGACCCATGTTAATCTAATTATTGCTAGAAATGGGTTTATTTCAAGATCAAAAAAACGTTTATTACCAGAAGAATTTTTGCCATTTTTCAAGAATCCAGGTATCGCACTAAGCTATGGTATGAAATGGCAAATAAATGCTCAAAATACTTGGTCGATTAACCTCAATAATTTCGGATTCATTTATTACAGCCGAACAGTTAACAACCTACACAAAGGTTTTGACACCTTAAATATCAATAGAGATGAAAAGCCATTCAATAATTATTATGAGCAGTTAAAAACGCAAGCAACAAGGCAGAATGAGGCTTATTACTTTTTACCTTTTGAACTTAACTCTACTTACAACCACCAATTTAACATCAAACATTCTGCTAGTTTTTTATTGACGCTTAACCCAATATTTAAAAATATTCAAACTGCTTTGATATGGCATAAACACATTCGCCATTATGAAATAAACTCCAGTTTAAACAGTATTAATTTTAGTCGAATGTTAATGGGATTAGGCTTATCAAAAAAAGCAAAATTTATCAGTTGGGGTATTAATTTCAACTACTTAGTAAATACTTTAAGTACTATAAAAAACGGGATCACACAAACCATCGATATTGGCTATCAGAACCATTTAAATACACAGTTATTTTTATATTATAATTTTATAAAAAGGACCAAGCGATTAACGAGCAAACCACATCGGTTAATATCTATAAAATATGCGCCATAAATGACCTGTATTCACAAAATCAATACAGTAATCATGAGTGCATGATTATTGAGTTTTACGGCTGTTTTTACAGAATTAAAGCGAGGTACTGAATCTCGCAACTACCCATTCAGGAATAATCAAAGCCTTACCTGTTTTCAAATCGATTAAGCTATAATTGAAATAGCCATCGCAACTTATTTTTTTTGATTGTTGGTTGACGATTTCAAAATTCACCAATACATTGTTTTTTTGCAGTGAAACAATATGTGTATTAATTTCCATTTTATCGCCCATTTTAAGTGCGCGTTTAAAGTTCATTTTAGTTTCAATAATAACGAAACCCATGCCATGTTGCATAAATTCCTCGAAACTCATTTTATAGCACCGGTGCATTTGATCGTATCGCGCTGCGAGCACATAGTCCATATATTTGCTACTGTGCACATGCTGAAACAAATCAATATCATCTGGTCGAACTTCGAGCAAAGAACTATATACTGTTGTATTAAGCCGCATTGACATCGGTAACTTTGTTGTTCTCAATTTTTATAATTCTTGAAGGAAATTGAATTAACAAACGGTGTTCATGTGTTGCCATTAGCACAGCAGTACCTTCCTCTTTGGCAATAAATTGTAACAGCCTTGTGATATCATTTGATATTTCGGGATCTAAATTTCCAGTTGGTTCATCGGCAAGAATAACCTCAGGCTTATTCAACAGGGCACGCGCTATTACCAAGCGCTGTTGTTCGCCACCACTTAATTGATGGGGCATTTTATAATCTTTGGTTTCTAGACCAACGATATGCAATACCTCTCCAACTCTTTTGGCCATTTCCATTTTATTTTTCCAACCCGTTGCTTTCAATACAAAAAGTAAATTTTCTTTGGCATTGCGATCTGTTAACAATTGAAAATCTTGAAAAATAATACCTAATCTTCGTCTCAATTTAGGAACCGCCCTTCTACTAAGTTTTACTAGGTCGAAGCCAGCAACACTGCCATTACCCAATTCCAATTTCAATTCACCATATAGTGTTTTTAAAAGAGAGCTTTTACCACTTCCAGTTTTGCCTATCAAGTAGGCAAATTCGCCCTTATTTATTTCTAAATCGACTTGGTGCAAGACCAAGTTTTTTTCTTGAAAAATATCGGCTTGTCTTAAATTAATTACAGATAATTCTGCAGTCATAATAGGCAAAGCTAATACTACTGCGGCAATTGCCAATCAATTGGGGTGATTCCTTTTTCAACAAAATAAGCATTGGTTTTAGAAAAATGACCTGAACCGAAGAATCCGGTATGGGCAGAAAAGGGTGAAGGGTGCGCTGCTGTTAGCACTAAGTGCTTTTGTTTATTAATCAATACACTTTTATTTTGGGCGTATTTACCCCACAAAATAAACACTAAATTTTCTCTTTTGTCATCCAAACTCTTTATCACTTCATCCGTAAAATTCTCCCATCCTTTTTGTTGATGGCTTCCTGGGGTATTGGCTCGAACAGTTAGTGTGGCATTTAGCATTAAAACACCTTGCTCGGCCCAATGCTGTAAATAACCATGAACAGGAGGTATAAAACCAATGTCTGCCTGTAGTTCTTTATAAATATTCTTCAAGGAAGGTGGCAGTTTAATCCCCTTATTAACACTAAAACACAAACCATGTGCCTGACCTTCTCCATGGTAAGGGTCTTGACCCAAAATCACCACTTTCACTTGATTAAATGGCGTAGAGTCAAATGCCGAAAATATAGCTTCGCTTTTGGGGTAAACCACATGCATTTGCTTTTCCTGCTTAAGAAACAATTCTAATTCATTAAAATAAGGCTTACTGAATTCTGCTTTTAATTCATGTAACCAGGTTGGATGTATGCTTATTAATTCGTTAGACAAATGACAGTAATTTAAAAATCGAACTTTGGGATTAGAAAAATATTCGCTTCAAAATTAGTGCTTATCTGGTCGATGTTCTGCATGCTTGTCTGCACCATTTGCAGAATGGGTTGGATGTCTATCCGTGGTCTTGGCCGCTCGGTGTTTAATGATTTCAGCGCCCGTTTGTTTCATTCCTAATTTCATAATTTTAACAATATCGGCTTCGCTTAATCCATACTGAGCTTCTATTGCTTCAAACGGTGTTAGGTCTTCCCATGCCATTTCTAATACATGGTCTATCTCTTGTTCACTTAAGTCCTTTATTTTAAGTGTAAGCATATTCAAGTTTAACACTTTTTTTCATACTTGTTGCTTATTTTTGAAAAATCTTTTATGCACACCTCGGACATCGAAAATAAAATCACTCAATTAAGAAAATCGCTTTCTGAATACAATTATCAATATTATGTAATGGCTGAGCCAACTATCAGCGATTATGAATTCGATAAACTATTAGAAGAATTGCAGCTTTTAGAGAAAGCACACCCCGAATTTTACAACCCCGATTCCCCTACCCTTAAAGTAGGTGGCGCTATCCATAAAAATTTCGAAAACTTTACTCACCAATATCCCATGCTTAGTCTTGGAAACACATACAGTGAAGAAGATTTACGCGATTTCGACCAACGAATTATTAAACAATTGGGACATACAGATTACGCCTATGTTTGTGAATTAAAATTCGATGGACTCTCCATTAGCTTGCACTACGAAAACGGTGATTTAATAAGAGCGGTTACACGAGGCGATGGAACCAAAGGAGATGTAGTAACCGATAATGTGAGAACGATTAAAGCCTTACACACGCGATTGTCAAGCAACTGTCCGCCATCATTTGAAGTAAGGGGTGAAATTTTTATGCATCGCCAAGCCTTTGATCGATTAAACAAACAACGTGAAGAAGAAGGTGAACCATTATACGCCAATCCTCGGAACGTGGCATCTGGCACTCTAAAATTACAAGACAGTGCCGATGTGGCTAAACGCCCCTTAGACATTTATCTCTATCAATTAATAGAAAAAAACGAGACGATTAAAACGCATGCCGAAAGCTTAGTTGCCATGAAAAATTGGGGATTAAAAACCAGCGAACACAGCAAGACTTGTTCTAATATTGAGGCTGTTTTTAATTTCATAAACTATTGGGACAAGGAACGCAAAAATTTAAGTTATGACATCGATGGCGTGGTCGTAAAAATAAATGACTACCACCAACGTGAGGAATTGGGCTTTACCGCTAAGTCACCACGATGGGCCATTGCCTTTAAATTTAAAACAGAAGCTGCTTGTACCCAAGTGTTAAGTATCGTATATCAAGTTGGTCGAACAGGCTCTATTACGCCTGTTGCCAATTTACAACCTGTATTACTTCTAGGCACTACTGTAAAGCGGGCCTCGCTACACAATGCGAATGAAATAGAACGATTAGACTTGCGTGTTGGCGATTATGTATATGTTGAAAAAGGAGGCGAAATAATCCCGAAAATTACAGGTGTAAATTTAGATAAACGGAACAACGAAACACCCCCTTTAACTTATATTACCCATTGCCCAGAATGCCATACAGAACTGGTACGCAAAGAAGGCGAAGCCAATCATTATTGTCCGAATGAAGTAAGCTGTCCACCCCAAGTAGTAGGCCGTATTCAACATTTCATTCACCGAAAAGCGATGGACATTAATGGCATGGGTGATGAGACTGTACAATTACTATACGAGAGTGGCTTGGTGCATACAATTGCCGATTTATTTGATTTAAAATATGAACAAGTATTAATGTTAGACCGGATGGCTGAGAAATCGGCACAAAATTTAATTGAAGGCATTAAAGAGGCCATTAAAATTCCTTATCAGCGGGTTTTATTTGGCTTAGGCATTCGCTATGTTGGCGAGACAGTAGCAAAAAAATTAGCCGCTCAATTTAAAACCATCGAACAATTACAAATGGCTAGTTTTGAAGAATTAATTGCAGTAGATGAAATAGGTGAGCGGATAGCGGAATCGATTATAGAATATTTTCAAAACCCATACCATACCAACCAAATAGAAAGATTAAAAGCAGCAGGACTCCAATTTGAAAATACAGAAAAAGAAAAAGTGATGGAATCAGCCATCCTTGCGGGTAAATCTGTTGTCATTTCAGGGGTATTCAGCCAATACAGTCGCGATGAGATTAAAAACATGGTAGAAATCAATGGTGGCAAAAACGCCAGTGGAATAACAGGTAAAACTGACTATGTAGTTGCAGGTGAAAACATGGGACCAGCAAAGCTAGAAAAAGCTGTTCAATTAAACATTCCTATCCTCAGCGAAAGCGATTTCCTTCAACTTATAGGCAAATAACTGTATTTCAGTTATTTAATATTTTTTACAGCTTATGAAAAAATATAATTACCCTATTTTTGTGACAAGAATTGAAATAATTTACCCTAACTCTGTAACAAATATTTGAGTTATTTACCCTAACTTTGTGACAAATATCTGCAATATTTACCCTAACTTTGTGACATAAAATAGAATTATTTACCCTAACTTTGTGACAATATCCATTCAAAACGGCCTATGATTGAAAGACAAATACTATCCCAGTTAATGCAATGGAAAGCGAAAAAAAATCGCAAACCTTTGGTATTAAGAGGGGCAAGACAAGTAGGCAAAACCACCTTGGTAGCACAATTTGGAAAATCCTTTCAGCAATACATTTATCTTAACCTTGAGCTGCCAGAAGACCAGCAACATTTCCTCCAACACACCAGTTTAGAAGCGATCATTGCCTCTGTTTTTTATGCCAAAAACAAACAACTCTCTAAGCGCAAAGGCACCCTATTGTTCATAGATGAAATTCAAGAAGTACCAGCAGCTTTAGGACTGCTTCGTTATTTTTATGAACACACGCCCGATTTACATGTCATCGCTGCGGGGTCGTTATTAGAAACAGTTTTCAACAAAACCATTCACTACCCCGTGGGCAGGGTTGAATTCCTGGCGGTGCGGCCAATTTCATTTCCCGAATATTTACAAGCCATTGGCGAACACAGTTCGCTGGAACAACTTTCGCAACTTCCTATTGCACCATTTGCACATACTAAACTTTTAAAATTATTTCAGCAATATACTTTGATTGGTGGTATGCCCGAAATTGTGAACCATTATGCGGAGCACCGCGACCTAGTATCCCTTAAACCATTGTACGAGTCGCTACTCCTTTCGTATATAGATGATGTTGAAAAATATGCAGAAAATACGACCCATATCCAAACCCTTCGTTTGGCTATAAGGACAGCCTTTTCTGAAGCAGGCAAACGCATCCGATTTCATGGCTTTGGCTCCTCTAACTATGGCTCGCGCGAGATGGGCGAAGCATTGAGGGCACTAGAAAAAACCTTGCTCATTCATTTAATTTATCCTACAACAGGGGTTAAATTACCCTTGTTACCCGACCATAAAAAAGCGCCTCGCCTACAAGTATTAGATACAGGAATGATTAATTATTTCGCAGGTCTGCAAGGCGATATTCTTTCGAGTCCCAATTTAGATGCGATTCACGAAGGATTAATTATTGAGCACATGGTTGGGCAAGAATTATTAGCGGCCGAAAGTAGTATCTTAGAGACACTCAACTTTTGGGTAAGAGAAAAAAAAACATCGATGGCCGAAGTCGATTTTCTCTATAAATACAATGGCTTATTAATTCCTATTGAAGTTAAGAAGGGGGCAACTGGCAAATTAAAATCGTTGCATTTGTACATGGAACTAGCGCCTCACGACATGGCCATACGCCTACATTCAGGACCATTTGACATCAGCATCATTCAAACAGCGAATGAAAAAACTTACCATTTATTGAGTTTGCCTTATTATTTAGTTTCACAACTTCATTTGTATTTACCTTGGTTCGAAAAGCAGAAAAGAACACCTCTTAAAAAGAAAAATGCTATCAAATGATAAGCCTTAGACATATCAATAATTTCAACTAATTTTGCATTCGACTTATCCCTCACATTGAACCTAAAAAGCCTCATTAAAAAAAGTAAGATGGCCAGCAATAAACGCATGGCTAAGAACTTCAATAGCATTGAATCGGTGCTTATTGTATGGGATGCCAGCCAATCTAAATCGGATATAGAAGAGCTTAAAACATTTGGACATGAATTAAGGCAGAGCGGTAAAGAGATTACTTTTTTAACCTACCACCCTATTAAAAAACTCAGTCCGGATATGCTCCCCAATGAAATATATCATCTGTGTTCAAAAGCAGATTTTTCATTTTTCGAAGTTCCCAAAGGCGCCTCACTAAAAGCTTTACTTAACA
This sequence comes from bacterium, assembly GCA_029945665.1. Classification (GTDB taxonomy): domain Bacteria; phylum Bacteroidota; class Bacteroidia; order NS11-12g; family UBA955; genus JABMMZ01. The sequence goes on from JAQSCZ010000026.1 coordinate 7,927, forward strand.
AACCCTTTGATTTATTTATCAATGGTTGTTTGGCCGATAATAAAACAATGAAAACATTAGCGGCCTATACCCAATCTCAATTTAGAATTGGTCCATATATCGATTCAGAAGACACCAATTTTTATGAGTTAATGATTATCCCGAATGGGGCGGACCCATGCGAAAATTACTTAATAGAAATCGGCAAATACTTAAAAAAAATTCATTAATAAACAATGACACATATAGCATCACAGACACTTAGAGGAACAGGCGTAGCATTGGTTACACCATTTAACAAAGATTTTAGCGTTGATTATGACGGGTTAAAAAAACTGGTTAATTTTCAAATTGACAATGGCATCAATTACCTTGTAATCCTTGGTACAACTGGCGAAGTACCTACTGTTAGTAAAGCTGAGAAGGATGCCATTATTGATTGTATAAAAGAGGCCAACAACAATCGCCTACCCTTGGTATTGGGTATTGGCGGCAATGATACAATGGGTTTGATAGATACTTTAAAAACCCAAAACTATGATGGGCTAACGGCCATACTTAGTGTGAGTCCTTATTACAACAAACCTAATCAAAATGGCTTATTGACACATTACAAAATGTTGGCCGATGCCTCCGCATTACCAATTATTTTATACAATGTACCGGGTAGAACTGGTAGCAATATAAGTACCGAAACCACTTTAAAACTAGCCGAGCATCCTAATATTTTAGGGACCAAAGAAGCCAGTGGAAACTTTCTACAATGCATGGAGATTATTAAACACCGTCCTTCTGATTTTGCTGTTATTAGTGGCGATGATGCCTTTACACTTCCTTTAATCGCTATTGGAATGGATGGCGTTATCAGTGTTATGGGACAAGCCTATCCTAAAAAATTCACTACCATGGTAAACCTTGCTTTAAATGGTGAAATTGAAGCTGCTAGAAAATTGCATTATGAATTATTGGATGCCATGAATTTAATTTTTGCAGATGGCAGTCCGGGCGGCATTAAAGTTTTATTAGAAGCACAAAACATTTGCCAAAACATTGTACGTATGCCTTTGCACAATGTAAGCGAAGAGGTTAAGCAACAATTGTTGAAGACCTTGGTGAACGCTTAATAGCTATTTATTCGTGTAAATATTCACGAAAGCATATCCACTTTTTATTTGCTTATGCAATTTTAAATACCCCTTATATTTAATAGTATCATCCATATTACCTGGAAAGGTAAAAACATAAAAGTCATTGATCATTTCGGTTGAATCTTTTAAGTCCTTTTGTTGAAAATACAATTGTTTGTAATAGCCTGAAAGTGAATTCCAATTACAAACATTAAATGGAAACCCCATTGCTACTTTTTTATATGAATTAGATTGAACATTCAAATAATCAATTGCTTTTTCGCATGATTTAACATGATCGACATAAGAAAAATCGACATCGGTATAACTCGTTTTTTGAATGTACCATAATCCCGAAACAGCGAGGTATATCAAAAAAAAATAATTTAATATTCGCCATTTTGTATTCAAATTAAAAACTACAATTAACCCAAGATACACAAATAAAATAATATAAATTAAGTAGCGCCCCAATATATAATTCAATGAAGAAAATCCAGCACCTGCCAATATAAACAAGCAACAGAATACGAATAATTTATTCGAGTCATTTGAAATTTTCCTTAATTCTGTGAATTTAATTTTTGTAAAAACCGATTTCATATTGATTAATAAAAATACAATAGGCCAAATAAAAATGAGGTAATAGCGCCCTTGACTCTCAAACACAAAATAATAAAACTCCAACCATCTTTCTTCGATATGATACCAGTCGAACTTCATAAGCGAAGTATGCAAGGGATAAAACACATACCCTCTTTGGTAGTATTGAATTGCAAAATATGACCCTATGAGTCCAAATGGAATGACCAATATGAAGAAGGCATTTCTTAATTTAAATTTCTGATTCAGCAAGTCGACTAAATAAATTACCAGAGGTAATATAATGGCCGACTCTTTTATAAAAAGGGCTAATACCAAGGAAAAAGTAAGTCCAACATAATTGCCCTTTAAAAAATAAAACAATGCCATCATTGAAGCTACCATTAGCGGCATTTCTGGCAACAACAGAACCGACTGTGATAAAAAACAAGGTTGAATAGCAATTAGAGTTGTAAATAAAAAAGCTTGAGAAGGCTTAACTTTAATGAAAAAGATACGGTAAAGAAACACCATTCCAACAATGAAAATGAATGCTGCAAATAGTCGTGCCACTACCACCTTACATCCAAATAATTTAAAGACCAATGAAAATAAAAATGGAATTAGAATAGGGTGCCCTCGAGACAATTCATCGGGCAAGGCAGACGGCAAGATACCAGGACCATGCTCATACAAGTGAATTGCAGCTCGGCTATAAACCCCTAGTTCGTCCCAGAAGTAGGGCAATTCAAATAAATTAAAATGAAATTGTAAAAATAAAAATACAAGACCAAGTGTTCCTATACAAAGTAGTGCGTATCGCCATTTCTCATATAATTTCATCATTCATGAAAAGGCTTTACATTTCCCCCTACAGATTCCCTCTCAAATCTTGCTCGCGCTCTATGGCTTCGAACAAGGCTTTGAAATTACCAGCACCAAAAGATTTTGCACCTTTTCTTTGAATAATTTCTATGAATAAAGTAGGACGGTCTTCGAGTGGCTTTGTAAACAATTGCAACAAATAACCTTCATCATCTCTATCTACCAAAATGCCAAGCTCTCTTAATGGTTCAATATCTTCTTCGATTTCACCAACACGCTCGAATAAATCATCGTAATAGGTTGAAGGCACTCTCAAAAAGTCAACACCACGGGCCATTAATTGCTTGACAGTAGTAACGATATCGGCAGTGGCTATAGCAATATGCTGTACACCCTCGCCTTCGTAAAATTCTAGGTATTCTTCAATCTGTGATTTCCTTTTACCCGAGGCAGGCTCATTGATCGGAAATTTAACATAGCCATTGCCATTGCTCATTACTTTACTCATCAATGCAGAATACTCCGTTGAAATCATTTTATCATCGAATGACAAAATATTTCTAAAACCCATTACATCTTCGTACCACTTAACCGTTTCATTCATTCTGCCCCAACCTACATTACCAACACAATGGTCGACATACAATAAACCAACTGGCTCTGGATTATAAGTACTCTCCCATTTTTTAAAGCCTGGCATAAAAGGACCATTATAGTTTTTGCGTTCAACAAATAGGTGAACTGTTTCGCCATAGGTATAGATACCACTCATTCTTACTTCACCATCGGCATCGGTTAGTGTATGGGGCTCCATATAACTTCTTGCGCCTCTTTGAATGGTTTGCGCATAGGCATCATAAGCATCATCTACCATTAGTGCCATTACTTTAACACCATCTCCATGCTTTTTGATATGCTCAGAAATAGGGTGATCTGATTTTAATGGCGTAGTTAATACCAAACGAATTTTATTTTGAATCAATACATAACTTGCTCTATCGCGTACTCCTGTCTCAGGACCAGCATAAGCCAGACTTTGAAAGCCAAAAGCGGTTTTGTAAAAATGGGCAGCTTGCTTTGCATTGCCAACATAAATCTCAATATAGTCGGTACCATTTAAAGGTAAAAAGTCCTTTATTGTATCTGGTTTTAACTCTTTTATTAACGTATCCATGGGTAATTTTTGATTTTAAAATGAAGCACAAAGATATAAAACATCGCCTAATTTTTAAATATAATTAATTTATAAGCACATACCTAGATATCGAAGGATAATGAATATTTTTGCGAATGGATAGCCATTAGAATGTCATAAATTTGGAAGTGTAAAATATTTCACACATTAATGCGTTAACCAAGCAGTTTAACAAACCCATGCAAAATAAATTATTATATTTTTTACTCCTTTTATCGACCACTATTTGGGCACAAAACCAACCAGTAGCCATTGGTAATTGGCGCATTCACCTAAATTACCAGAATGTAAAACAACTTGCGGAAGTTAAAAATAAAATCTATTGTGCCTCAACAAATGGCCTTTATTATTATGACAAGGAAAACAGAGTGACCGAACGCCTCTCGCCAATCAATGGCTTCAGCGGCTACAATGTCGACGCCATTCATACTGTTGAAGATAAAGACCTGTTAATAATAGCATACACTGGTGGTGATATTGAATTTGTTAAAAACAATACGGTTACTCTGAATGAAGACATTAAAAGAAAAATAATTATTGGCGACAAAAAAATCAACCATATCAATAGCGTTGGCGACTTCGCTTATTTTAGCACTTCGTTTGGATTATTGGAATACAATTTAGTTAAAAACGAATTTAGAAACTCATACTTAAATATTGGGCCAAACGGCACCCAAGTGGAAATATTAAGTTCGGCAGTATTAAACGACTCCATTTTTGTAACGACTAAAATAGGCATCCTCAAAGGTTCTTTAAATCCGTCAATCAATTTATCGGACTATAACAATTGGTTTGTAAGCAAAACTGCCTCTATTAGGAGCACCTACATTGCCTCATTTAACAACAATCTCTACAGTGAAATTGACAGTAGCTTGTATATTTATAAGCAAGGGCAATGGAGCTTATATGAAACTGGCAACAACCTAATTGTTACCAATATCAATGTATTCCACAATAAATTGTTAATTGGTGTATTCGGAAAACACATTATTACGGAAGACAATCAAAGTATAAAAACCTACAACACAGTTAATGTTTTAAATTATTGCATATTAGACAAAGACAATGACTATTGGCATGCCAGTCCACAATATGGATTAGTTTCCATGGGTTCTGCCGGCAGCTATTCCTTTTACCCCAATGGACCCCGATCAAAAGATAATTTTAATTTCATTAATGCTGATGGCAAGTTATATTGCAGTGCTGGTGCTTTTTCAAGTACCACGTATGCGCCCGAATTTAATAGCAATCGCTTTTATACGTTCGATAATTTCAATTGGCAAAATTCTGAATCAAGTCCACTAACTGACAACATGTTCGACTTTACTTACATGGCTACTAATAAAGCCAATGGCAATTTATTTATAGGCACCCATGGCAAAGGATTAATTCAATTACAAAATGGCACACCTATTAAAGTATACGACGAAACCAATTCCCCGATGCAAAAAAGAGGTGGTGCATTTTGCATTGTGTCAGGTCTTGCCATTGACAAAGGCAATAATTTATGGGTAAGTAATTTTGATATCGACAGCGCACTTTTACAATTATCAAATAAAGGTGCTTGGACCCGTTACAAATTACCTCTAAAACAACTTGGACCAATGACAATTGACAGCAGAAATAACAAATGGATTATAACGCCACGTTCGGCTCCAAGCAATGGCATTTTATTTTTTAGTGACAAAGGAACCATCACTCAAAACGATGATATATCTATTTTATTAAATGCCAACAAAGGTTCTGGAAGCTTACCTTCGAATTCAATTACAGCTTTGGCATTTACAAAAGATGGCGAATTATTGGTAGGCACCGACCAAGGTTATGGCAGAATTAGAAGCCCCAATAATATTTTAAATGGCGGAAATTTTGATTTCGAAAGAATCATTGTTTCTGTTGAAGTAGGAACCAATTTAGGCGGTTATTTATTAGGCAGCGAATACATCAATTGCATTACATTGGATGGCGCTGATCGCAGGTGGATAGGCACCAATAATGGCGCTTGGCTGCTAGCGGAAGATGGCGAAACTATTTTGCAACACTTCACCATTGACAACTCACCATTGCTTTCAAACAATGTCATTTCTATTGGCATTTTAGAATCTACTGGCGAAGTATTTTTTGGTACTGATAAAGGCATTATTTCTTATAAAAGCAATGCATTGAATGAAAGTAAAGACTTATCTAAAATTGTCATTTATCCAAATCCTGTGAAACCCGATTTCGATGGCGAAATAGCGATTACAGGGCTGGCAAGCAACACCTTGGTGAAGATTACAGATATTAACGGTCAGCTTGTTTACCAAACCACCAGCAATGGCGGCATGGCTACATGGAACTGCAGAACATTTGATGGCACACGTCCTGCTACAGGTGTGTATTTGGCATTTTGTATAAATTCAGATGGCACGCAAACAGGCATGGGTAAAATATTATTTATCAAATAAACAATTGTTTTGATTACCAAAACCAAGGGCATTGTATTAAAAACAATAAAGTATGGCGATGCATCTGCCATCACAAAAATATTTACCGAAGAATTTGGTTTAATCGGATTTCACATACCATCACTTTTTAAAAACAAGGGCCGAATTAAACCTTCGCATTTGCAGGCTTTAAATTGCATTGAAATTTCTTTCAATTTAAGCAACGCAAAAAACCTATATGCTATCAAAGATTTAACATGTCATTACCATTTTAGTAGTGCACAGTTTTCTCAACAGGCCTACTATAATGTTATTGTTGAACTTACCGCACAATGTATTAAAGAAAACGAACACAATAGCAGTTTATTTAATTATTTATATAACCAACTGATTCCATCATTAAATGCACATACTGGATTTTGGCAACTTCCAACCGCAATGTTACAAATCTTGTATCACTATGGCTGTGCCCCCAACACCGAAGGCTACGAAAACAATTATGTATTGGATTTACAGAACGGCATTTTTTCTGCTTCGCTGCTACAAGCTTATTACACGGCTAGTCCTGCAGTAAGTCATATCATTTACAACATTTTGGATCATGGCTCCGACCAATTATCGCAAGACCATGCATTAAGACACCAAACAATTGAAGCCTTGATAGACTATTTCCGATTGCACATTAACAACGGTTTCGATTTAAAAAGCAGAGAGGTGCTGTGGCAAGTAATGAAAGGATAGACAAATTGATGATTTATTTAGCCCTGCTGAGCTAAGTTATTTTTTACAATGAGTTTATCGAAGTGGAAAGATTTGACTTAATAATTAGTCCTATTATTGAAGAACACAATTAATCCATTTAATGAATTAATATTACAAAGTTTGAAAATGCAAGCCACAAAAGAAAAACACTTCATGAGTTTCGTTTTCAATGTTATCATTGTTTTTCTTTTGACGGCTTGTTTAAGTCCTTCTCAGAGGCACCCCGATTTTAGTGCATTAGCAGAGTGTGATGTCCGTAATGATGAAGTAATCACAGAAAAATATTTGTTTGGAGAGGTCGATCGAATTGATATGAATAAGGCGAGTGGTTGTGCAAAAGCGAACTTTTCAAATACTTATTTACTTTATATGGACTCGAATTGTATGGCTGTATATAACACACATCCAAAAAACACTATTAGTGAAATAAAATACTTCACCAATAAATACCAAAACGACAGCTGTTATATCAGCGATTTTGTAGTATTAGATTCTAGTATAGTGATAAGTATTAGCCGCAAGTGTATGGATGTGAATTCCGATTATTTTGGAGACTATATAGATTGGAAAACAATAAAATTTAATACGCATAACAAACCTATGCTTCAATTAAGCGAAGAATTAATGACTCTGTATTACAATTGGGAAAATTGACAATCCCCTTTCAATAAAAGGTATTTAACGTTCGTTCGAGTTAAGGAAGAATATTAAATTAAGTATTGTAGTTATTTTGCTCACATCTTATGTATATGATTTGAAAAGAGGTAATCGAAGTAAATAAATTGTAAATAAAAATGGCATTTGAGGACGAATGTGCGTTGGGTCCATTCTGATTAATATCTGAACGTAAAAATTTCAATAGGACCGGGATGAAGATTTGGTTTAAATATAAAAAACAACAAATAATACCACTACCAACTAAAATGATATAACTTTTATCGAAGGCAGGATCTGCGCGTTGGGTCCACGCATGCGTAAAAATTTTAATTGGTCAGGGATGAAGGGTGAGCCTGCGCGTGAAGACCAATTGAAATTTTCTATGCGTGGTGGTTTTTATTCGCAAGCTCATGAGAACGCCTTCGGCTAAGTTTTGCTACTTTTTTGTCCAAACAAAAAAGTAGGAGAAAATAAATATGATTTAAATATTTGAGACATCATATTATAATTATATACTTAACCCGAATTCACGTTATATAAATCAATTAAGCATTCAACAAACGCTCGACCTGCTCAACCATGGCAAGTGAACCAATGATTAAAGGCACCCTTTGGTGTAAACTTTCTGGCTGAATTTCCATGATACGTTGCTTACCGCTGATGGCTTTACCACCCGCTTGTTCCACTAAAAAAGCCATCGGATTACACTCATATAGTAAACGAAGTTTACCATTTGGAGCTTTATCTGTTGCTGGATATAAATAGATACCACCTTTTAATAAGTTTCTGTGAAAATCGGCTATTAAAGAACCAATGTATCGCGCTGAATATGGTCGTTTGTCTTCCTTGCTATTGCCTTTACACCAATTGATATAATCAATAATACCGGGATGAAATTCATTCAAATTACCCTCATTAACAGAGAAAATACTACCATTCTCTGGTGTTTTTATTTCTGGATGAGACAAACAAAACTCCATAATAGAATCATCGAGCGTAAAGCCATTAACACCACTTCCAGAAGTATATACAAACATTGTAGCAGTGCCATAAATAATATATCCAGCAGCGACCTGATTAACCCCAGCTTGCATAATATCTGTATTATCTACTGGCTTATCAGGCGACAATCTTTTGTAGATAGAAAAGATTGAACCAATGGAAGCATTCACATCGATATTAGAAGAGCCATCCAAAGGGTCTATTGCCAAAATATACTTTGCATCGGCACCATTAGGGCACCAATGGATATCATCATCCTCTTCTGAAACCACACAGATACAATCGCCACTCATATCCATTAATTTTTTGAATACATCATTGCTAATTACATCGAGTTTTTTTTGCTCTTCGCCTTGAATATTGGTTTCACCAAAATTACCCAATATATCTATCAAACCTGCTTTGCGAACATCTCTATTAATCATTTTAGCAGCCAATTGAATGTCTCTAAAAATACGAGACAAACTTCCTTGCACAAAAGGGAATCTATTCTGTTCATCGGCAATAAACTGGTTCAGGGTGGTGATTGTATTTTTTTCCATTTGTTATTAATTTCTTTGCTTTAATTACTTTTGCAAAAATAAGCAAAAGAATGAAAGTCTTTAAATTTGGTGGTGCATCTGTCAAAGATGCTGATGCAGTAAGGAATGTAGGGCATATTATTGCCCAATATACTGGAGAAAAACTATTGGTTATCATTTCTGCCATGGGCAAAAACACCAATAAATTGGAAGAATTGGTAGAAGCATTTTTGAAAAATGACTCAGAAAAAAAACAACAGATTATACAAGAACTGAAAGATTTTCATTTTAAAATAGCAAGGGATTTAATTGCCGACCCAAAACACCACATTTTTTCTGACCTCGAAGATCTTTTAATGGAATTAGAATGTGTCGTTGAAAAAAATTATAGCAATATTAGTTACGATGAAATTTATGATGGGATTATTTGTTATGGTGAATTACTTTCAACCAAAATAGTGAGTGATTATTTAAAAAGTATTGAAACTAAAAACAAATGGGTAGATGCCCGAAATTTCATACAAACGGATAGTAATTTTAGAGAAGGACGCGTAAAATGGATGGAAACAGAAGAAACGATTAAACGCATTCTAAAACCATATATCGACCGTAGCATTGTAATTACACAAGGATTTATTGGTCGCGATGAACATAACAACACCACAACACTTGGCAGAGAAGGCTCCGATTACAGCGCTGCGATATTCGCCTATTGTTTAGATGCACAAGATGTAACAATTTGGAAGGACGTAGCTGGTGTTATGAATGCTGACCCTAAACAATTTGCAGAAGCGGTAAAACTAGACGCCATCAATTACAATCAAGCCATTGAGTTGGCCTACTATGGCGCCTCTGTTATTCACCCTAAAACCATACAACCTTTAAAAAGCAAAAATATTCAATTGAATGTGAACTCATTTATTAATATAGATGCTGTAGGGACTGCCATTAACAACAATGCCCCAGCCTTAACAAACGAGTGCTATATCATTAAAGACAAGCAAACTTTATTATCCATTTCAACCAACAATTATTCCTTTATTGCAGAGGATAATTTAAGTGTCATCTTCGAAGCTTTTGCGAAGTATAAAGTTCGTATAAACGTGATGCAAAATTCCGCCATTAGTTTCTCCGCCTGCTGCGATACCAAAGAAGATAAGATAAATGAAATGGTGAATGCATTGGCCAATGAATTTACAATTGAGCAAAAAACTAATTGCACTTTATTAACCATTTACAATGCAAAAAAAGAGAATGCAATACCAGCCTTTTTAAATGCAAAACAAGTCATGCTAAATCAGGAATTAGGTAAGGCAAGACAATTGGTACTTGCATAGATTTCAATTGCTTTTAAGAGAGCAGACGGTATTTTATCTTACCGTGATGCCTTTTATCCATTGGTAAATTCATGAAAACAATGTCTTTTAATGTTGGCAGTTGCTCTTTGATTCTTTCCTTTAAATCTTCAGTTGCATCTTTTTCCATTTGAATATAAGCTTTGTTATTAATAACAGTGCCGAAAACTAAACCTTTTATATTTGCCAGTTTTTTCTCAATTTCCATGAGGTATTGACCATTGAATTGTTGGTTTAAGGGCCCCGTTAAAAACAAGTGTTGTTCTGAATTAAAATAGGCATAATCGCCAGTTCTGTGCCATATTTCCCCTTCAAATAAAATTTTATTTTGATGATAGGCCTGTTCTGAATCCATGTAGTTTTTAACGACATGTAAGCCCGTAACCATGACTTCTCCAGCCTCGCCATTCTTGCACAATTCTACTTGGTTATTCTCTGTTTTTACAACCTTTAATTCTGTAAAATCATCAACTGAACCTGCGTATAATCCTGGCTCATTTTCTTTCATTATAACATCCATTGCATTGCAATGGGCAATAGGTTCGGCTTCTGAAGATCCATATAAAACTGTGAAATTTTCTGCGCTTATTTTTTGTTGTATTTCTTTGATTCTGGATGGAAACAAAGCTGCACCTCCACAAATAATTTGTTTTAATGAAATGGTCTTTTCAAGCCTTTGACAAAGCTGATAAAGTACAAAAGGTGAAAAAGAAAGATGTGTAATATGATTGCTTTCTATTTCTCTAGCTAGTTGATAAAAATTAGATTCAGGCAGTGCACTTAATTTAAGGTTTGAGGAAATAAAGGTACTTATTCCCAATCCAAGATTCAATAAAATAACGACAGGGAAATTGGTACACATTAAGGCCGCTTCACTAGTAACAATATGCGATTGCAGCGCTAAAAACTGAGCATTCACGATAGCATGGGTACGTATGACAGCTTTAGATGCCGACCCTGTGCCTGAGGTAAACGAAATAATAGCTGCTTGATTCGCCTGAACATCGGCAACCAAAAGGTTGGATGTTCCAGACTGAGTTAGGCGCGTATTTAACCATTTCAATTTCCTAAATGGCGCCTGAAGCCAACTAATCATGCGCACTTTGGGCGTGCATAACAACCCATCACATTTTATCTTTTGCTGAGCCATTTTAACATCTGCAAGACTGGTCCACTCTTCTACAAATACTAGCGTACAAGCATTGGCTAACAGCGCCAATAAAGCCGCGTACATTTCAATGCTTAGTGGATGTAAAACCAAAACTTTTTTTGAATTTACAAATCCTTTCATTTGAAATTTTATTTGAAAACCAGTTACAAGGTCTTTTAATTCAGCATACGTTACTGAGCGGCTACCATGCTGAATAGCCATAGTTTGCGGATTGCGTTCAGCTTGCTCGAAAAAAAAACGGACGATATTGAAATTTAAATCTGAGATAGTAATTACAGTTTATAGAGCACATAATGTTTAACATTTTCGGCTCCGTATTTTTTTGATAAAACTTTTGAATGGTTTTGTTGATGCATCATCGCATGGAATAGTTTTGAGACTTTATACTGTTTAGCCAGTAGCATCATTTCATTACTTAAAATCCTTCCAACGCCAGCGTATCTGAATCCCTTTCGCCTAGCAATGGTTTTGGCTGTCATGCAATTGTTTAATCCAGACAGGTAAGCAACCCCATATCCCACTAAATGATTCATTTCATCATATACCAATGGCATTAAATTGGTGTCTAAAACGGACAGCATACGCCTATACTTTTCTTTAAAATCCAAATATTCAATTTGCGTAAAGAATGGCGCTGCTGAAAATGCGTCTATGGTGATCTCATAAATTTCGGGTAACAGTGCCTCCCATTCTGATTTGGATTTATAACTTACTATATAGCCTTGTGGAATTTTTAAATCAATTTCAAAACTTGTTTGCAACTGGGTATAATAATTGGCCTGAACACGGAATCCTGTTTTTTCAAAAACAGTGGTATAAAACTCAGGATTGACAATGTCATTTGGAAATAAACATGGAACACCCTTTGCCGCCAAGCGGTAATTTTGCCAAGTGCTGCCGTTCACTGGACCTATAAGCAAAGCATCTTGATATTCGGATTGAAACATATTTTTAAAAAGTTCTAAAAACCCAATCCCAGCTTCGCAGGTTAATGCTTCGAAATGCCCAATAAAAAACACTAATTTACCATCCATCAAAATTGAACTGCGATACAATACCCCTCGGGCAATTGCCTCATCAAATTCTAGTAACATAAATCCTTTAACAAAAGGAACTTCTTCAATCGCATTTATCTGATTCGCATAATTTAAATCATTGGCATAAATTGTTTTTGAAAGCTCATAAAACTGCGCCAACAAATTGGTATCCGATAAATTAAATTGCACCAAATCCATTATAATTGAAATAAATGCATAACGATGACCACTGTTAATGGGATGGTAATATTATCAAATCCTTTCGGACTGAATAGCTCGGCAAAGGCCGCTATTATTGCACAAGAAAACATAAAAACCAAGGGAATTTGAAAACCTAGTAAAAGCAATACCAATTGCAAAAAAAGGGAGGTCACCAAGAATGCTAAAAAACCACCCAAGCTCTTATGCTCTTTGTGTATTTTTATTTTTTTAAGCGGATATCTTTTCCCAACGAGGGCGGCTGACAAGTCGCAAATGGCCAAATGTAATACCGGTAAATAAAAATACAAATACTGGTGATTTTTCCATTGAAAAGCCGCAAAAGAAATAATAACGGCCAATGGGAAAAGATAACTTCCATAAGTCGTTCTCTCTACCTTGTGAATGGACTGTAATTGGTTGATTTTTTTTGAAACTGCGAGTATAACGGCAAACAACAGACAAAGCAATATAACCCATTGTATATCTTTAAAAAAATAGGGAAACAACAATGAAATAAGGCCAGCTGAAATATGGCTCCATTTGCGGGTTATTTCAACTTCGACATGAAAATAATGGTACAATATTTCACCGATTCCAAAAGCGCCCAGGAACATCGCCGACAATTTAATAAGTGATATTATCTCCATTAAATGGTAAATGAGTTGAGATTAAAAGATTGATAAAAAAAACACAAATCACTTCCTATTACAGGCAATTTATCGAACTTTATATCCAACGCATTTAGTTCGCGTTTTACCAATAAATTCCAATACGCTATCCGTGTATTAGGTTTGCATATTTTTATGATATGATCCTTCTGTATTTTAAAAGTGGTTTCATCCATGTATTCAAAAATATTGGAAAGATTCATAATATCAAATTTACGTTCTACCGGAATATCTGTTAATCCGCCGAGGAACAATTCCAATTTGTCAATATTCAATTTCACTTGATGAAAATGTTCAGGCATTAAATAATAAGGTAATTTTACATTAAAAATACCGCGCAATTGATAGTCTAAATAATAATTCCTGAACACTGCGGTACTTTGCAAATGCATTTCGGCTTGCCTAAAAATTGTTTCGGCTACTGGCAATTTATTTTCATTGAAAAACTGTGGATCCCTTCCATATTTTCCTAATATTTTTTTTGAAAAAAAAGCTTTAAACAATAATCGCCATCGCCAAGTATTCCATGTATTTTGATAAAATTCAATTTGTTCTTGTTCTGATTTAATCTCGAATAATTTATCAATCGTTTTTTGTGAGTGAATAAGTGGTAAAAACCACTTGCGAAACAAGCGAAAATAATTTTCAAATTTACCCTGGTGTATGATGCCATTTTCAATTAAGGACATATGCTTCCTAAAATAATCTAGGGCTTCCAAACTGAGCGAATTTTGAATATGCTCAAACAATTGCAACCTTTGTTGTGAATCAACAAATCCAAGAAATTCTAATACCTCTGCATAAGCAAGCTGTTTAATGGCTACTTGCTTTAATTCTGTCAAATACAATTGAGTGGCATTGATATCAAAAGCCAATACGACTTGTGGACCATGGGCAAGGTATGCCAATGAATTATCACCTGCTGAGGCAATACTTAAAATACTTTCATTGGCCACGGGCAAAGTATTTCCAATTAACAAAGTTGTATCCTCCCAGCAATTGGCATAACGAATAAAGGAAAAATCAACAGGTTTTTTTGTCATCATATTTTATTTTCTGGTCGTCGAACTATTTTTAAAATAGTGAAAAATTGTTTTTGCGTTCAAGACTGGTTCTTTAGAAATTAAATTAATAATGAGACCTTCTATTTCTGAATAATATCCAATAAGCATGGCGGCATAAAAAATGGCAGGTACCATTTTAAAGGTGAACAAAATAAATAAAAATACCCCTTGAAAATATCCTGCAATTTTAGCGCTGTATAGATGCAGTCCTGTTGATGGACGCCCAAATCGAATTTGGGGCACCACCATGGTTAGCATATAAATGACAACAAATATTGACAACCAATATCCATATTCTGTAAATAAGTAAAAATGAAACACACAAATACCAGCAATGGCTGATAAATAACTACCAATATCTGCCAAAGAATCCAGTATGGCTCCTTCCTTTGTTTGCAAATTGAATCGCCTTGCAATAAAACCATCAGCAATATCTGTTATCAGATTAATGGAAAAGAAAACTACAAAAGCAGTTTCCAATTTTAAAGCAATGAACACAAGAATAATTGGAAACATGCAAAGTCTGTACATGCTTAGCACATTTGGAATATTCCATTGGATGTCTTTTAATTTAAGTCCAAACATATTTATACTTTATCAACTAACATTATTACCATTAAATATAACATTACTGTTATAAAACTATCGAATCTATCTAACACACCACCATGACCAGGAATTAAATGATCAAAGTCTTTGACATTGGCCATGCGCTTAATTTTTGATGCAATCAAGTCACCCATCAAAGCAAAAAAAGCAAAACCAATAAAATGCAATATAGAAAAATATTCCGAGGACTGATAATTTATAACAACGTAGATGGCCATTATGGCGCTGAAAAAACCAAAACCCAGACCTTCCCATGTTTTATTGGGACTAATAATTGGGGTAAGTTTATGTTTTCCGAACAATTGTCCGCCAATTTGAGACATCCCATCGAAAATAACAACAAAAACAAATATCGGCAATATTATTTCCGCATTAAACCATACAAAATAAAAACTGGATAACAGTCCAACGCCTAAATACAAAGCGAGGATTCTCCATTTTTGATACGGATTTAAATCAAGATTTATAAGTTCAAAGAAGCCTTTTAAAACAATGGCTAAAATAAAGATGGCTTTTAAAATAAGTTGGTCCGAAATAATGATTACAGAAACAATTGTAACGATCCATAAATACCAGTGGTACTTTTTTTTCACAGCTACAATGCTGGCACTTCTAATTTTGTATAGCACCGCAAATCCAGCTACCATAAAAAAGAAAAGCAACATAAAAATACAATTTGGTATCATTCCTCAATTATGGTTATTTCGCCAGTGGCACCATTCATTTCAATCATAGCATTGTCTTGCAGTTGTGTTGTAATATTTTTAATACCAACAATACAGGGTATATTCATTTCGCGACTCACAATGGCCGCATGACTTAATACACTGCCTCTTTGCACCAATATACCTTTCACCAATGGAAACACAGCCACCCAGCCTGGATCTGTAGATATGGTTACCAAAATTTTTCCATCTAAAGCATGCACATCATTCGGTGAATGAATGATTTTTATTCTTGCTCTCACAATGCCTGGGCAACAAGGCAGTCCTTTTAAAACCAAATCAGTTCCATTAACCTCTTTTTCAAAAACTTGGTTGTAAACAATACCAGTTGTTCTTATTCTTGCCGTCTGGGGCACTTCATTTTTATAGGTTTCATACTCATGTTTTCGCAAATCAATTAAGCCTTTTAAATTTAGTTGTATGCTGGTGCCTTTGATAAAATGAAAAATTTCTTCCTTGCTTAAATAAAAAATATCGCGTGGTTGTTCGATGACATTCGACTGGTGAAATAATACCCCAATTCGACTAAAAATAAAACGAACTTCGGCAAAGGCACGGGTGCGTTCAAATCGCAAATTTTCCCGGGAAGCAACGGTTTGAATGGCGTTGTGTTTTAAAAAATTAAAAACAAATTTCCTAAACCATGGCATACTTGGAAGTTTTAATTCCGCATGGCTTGTATTTTGTATTTTACTAAAAGCATAGGTTTGTTTCAACAATTTTATAAACAAGTACGGATCCTGAGCATAGGTAATGGTTTCGAGTTTTAACTCTTCAAAACAACGATTCCCCCATTTATCGAGATACTCATTAATTAAAATTGCAATCCTTTCTGTCTTGTGCGATTCCAACCATTGCCATATCTCAGCTTCATTTTTCTCGTCAAATAGTAAACATAGTTGACTATTTTCTTGAATAATCAATGCGATTCGTTGTTGCCATATAGCTGGTTCTGTTGTAATGACTTGACCGGTATGAATCAAGAATTGATTGAGATTAATTTCTGAAGAATTGGCATATTTAGTTACAAATTTTTGAAACAACCCATAGTAAATCATCGCAAAGAAATCATTTACCAACGGCGCCTTCCATTCCTTTGACAAGGTATATTCAAACTTATAATAAGCCATCATACAGGTAAAAGCATCCGCTTGAGGAATATTCAAAAGCTTATGTTCTGCAAGTACTTGGTTAAATTTAAGCAAAAAAGATTGTCTCATCTTTTTCAGTCGAATAGCATTTCCAACCATAGAGCAAATCAGTTTGAACACTCTGACCTTTTCCACAAAACCATTGGGAGTTTTATAATCCTTTAATTCAAATTTCTCGCTTACCCCCATCATCTTTTCCATAAAGCCAGCATTAAGACTATAACCGGGCAATAAAGACAATAACTTATACCAACTGTAAAGATTGTAATAGACCCTCCCCTTTAACAAACCAAGCATGTTATCGAAGGTGAATCGGTTGGCTTCTATGGTCGTATCATTGATACCCAAAATAGCACAAAACTGCCTGTAAACTGCCGCATACACTGGACTTATAAAAGAAAAGGTAAGTGGCAAACTAATGCCTGGATATGATTCTATAATATTACTATTGTCCCAAATTAGATAATCCGTGTTCTCATTTTTAAGCGTTGTGATGGGCCGACTTTGTAGTAAATAAAGTTGACTATTTTTTATACAAAACTCAATGTCTTGGGGTCCGTTAAACGAAACCTCCAAAGCCTTTGCAATACCTGCAATTTCAAGTACTTCAGATTCTTTGAGTGAGGCCACATTTACCGCTTCAGGTGAAACATTTACTTTTTCAATATCACTTACTTGTCCATAAATAAATTTTTCTGATTTTTCTGCCAATATCATTTGATTTACTTTTTGATTTTTGACATAGAACAAATCTGCATCTAGCGCACCTGAAACAAGACCTTCGCCCAAACCGTAAACGCTGCTCACTACAGATGTTTCCTTATCATTGGTTGCTGGATTAGCGCTAAATACAACGCCAGAAACATCGGCCTCTATGCATTGTTGAATAATAATGGACAATTCAATTTGTATATTCTCTGTATTGTAAGCTACCACATTGTTGCTCTGCGTCGATTGCCAAACTGCTTGAATTGCCATTTTCAAATCTTCTTTTTTGACATTGAGTTTGGTACTAAATTGACCTGCAAAACTTTTACCCAAGGAATCTTCTGCGTTAGCACTGCTTCTAACAGCATAAGAATATTCAACCCCCAAATGGACTGCAATCTCTTCGATTACTGCATCGTTCAACACTAATTGATTTGCATTTGCAATCGTAATTAAGCTTTCATAAGGCAATACACAAAGCTTTGGAACATGGTATCCCAATTCTATTAAGGTGAATAAATGGCGGGCCTTATTGCCAATTTCAATGCCTTTGGTATTTCTTAGAATGAGCATATTACAACACAATTGAAATTCCTAAATTTAGATACATACCTATGGCCCAAATACCTGAAATAGCCTCAAATAACTTACTGTTTTTCTTCGTTTGATGCACATAATAATACCACCCAAACAGGGCGGATACCACATACAAAATAGCAAATACCAAAAAATGCCCTAATGCCAAATGGGCGTAATTAGCCGCTCCCAAACACAATAAAAAGGTAATGAATACCACTGTTTGAAAATATAACATGGCTTTAGAAAAACCTAAAGCCTTGCTGTATGAATTAGCTTCTTCATTATCTTTTGACTTTATTTTTCGACCTAACTCCAAAGTACAACCATTAAAAAACGAAACTGCAAAAAACCACAACAACCCATTTACATTGGGTTGTTGCCCCATCCAATCGAATGAGCTAGCCATGGTATCAACTAGAGGAATTATCATCATGTGACTGGCTACATAAAATACTTGATTTTTTTCAAGCCAATGTTTTATAAAAAATTCTTTAAACATGAGGCCACCATATAGCAAAACAAAAGTAAAAATGAATAAATGCGCCGCTGCAAAAATTACATTAAAAATGATTAATAAAAACAAGACAGAAATACCCAATATTTTTAATTCACTCAGTGTCACTAATCCTCTAGGAACAGGGAGGTGTGGGCGATTGATGGCATCAAATTCTTTGTCTTTAAACTCATCTGAAATACGCAATAAAAGAAACAATAAAAATGTATTTATAAAAGCTTTAAAAAACGAATTAACATGAAACGACTCAATGGCGTTTCTGCAAATATTCGAAAAAGCCATGGCCGAAAAAGTAAAGGACGCAATTAAAATACCATGGGCCAACAAAGGGAACCGTTCCTTTTGGTACTGCCAAAAACGCTGACCAATTTTACTACTACTTATCATGTTTTCTTCCGAATTTCTGATGGGCTTGTGAGAATTGTCCGGAGGCGATGGCTGCTGCAATTGAAATTTCGCCAGCCAAAGCCAATGCGCCGCAAATTTCAGCAAACTTTTGCGCTTTACCATTGCCATAACAATCAATCATTTCTAAGCTCTCTCTTTGGGTTGGCAAATAGGTTCCTCCGCCCACAGTACCCACAATTAAATTGGGTAAAGTAACACTTGCGTAAACTCCCCCATCGGCTGTAAGTTCCATGCGCGTAATACCGACTGAAGCTTCCGAAACACAGGCTACATCCTGACCTGTTGCCAAAAACAAGGCAGTCAAACCATTGGCAACATGGCCTTGTGCACCGATGGTACCACTTTGAATAACGCCTATCGTACTCGATTGCCAGTATTGCACCATGTCTTCAGGTTTACAACGCAATATTTTTTCTACAACTTCTTTTCTTAAATGCACTTCAGAAGAAACCTTGCGACCTCTAACATGCATAAACGAGATGGCGGCGGCCTTTTTATCACCGCTGTAATTGCTTTCGATAAACCATGAAGTAGGTTTAACAGGACTATTTTCCACCAACCATTTACATATTACATCGGTACAAATAGTCACCATGTTTTGACCTGCTGCATCGGCTGTATTAAATTCAATATTTATGATTAATTGGTTGCCCTCAATATTGTATTTAATATCTAAAATTTTAGCATGCTTACTTGTATCAGCTATCAATCCTTGAAAAGATTCAGAATGCTCCAATGCAAAAATCAAGAATTGCCCCATGGTACCCATGTTTTCAAAACGGAAAACAGGACTTCTTTGCACGCCTTCTAAAAAACAAATACTGGTGATACCGCCACACATTCTGCTGGCCTTTGCTCCGCGGTGATAAGAGGCAACCAATGCGCCTTCGGTAGTAGCCAATGGCACATAAAAGTCACCTTTAGCTGCTGTTCCTAATATATTGAGTGGACCAATAATACCCATCGGCACTTGGGCAGAACCAATAAAATTTTCGCAATTCCCATTGACAGTGCTGGCATCATTGAAACCATGCCCATTGAAAATGACAGGAAATTTTTTGCCTGTTTTGACTTCTAAAAAAGCTTGTCTTTTCAATGTTCCTTCATTCGTATTGCGACCCTCGGTAGGAGGTGTTTCACCGGGAGTGGCTTCAGACTTCTGAATAATCTCCTTTATAAATTCCTCTATATTAACTCTCTGCTTGATAGCCTCGAGAGATCTTTTGGTAATATTAAACCCTGAACTCATAAAGACAAACCTAAACAAAAAAAATTAAATAGTAATTATTTAACCAATTGAATTATTTTTGAAGAAGAAATGAGCAACAACGATATTCTCAAAAAACTGCGTGTAGCCTTGCATTTGCGCAACGATCAAATAGTAGAAATACTTAAGTTGGTAGATTTTAAAATTACAACTAGCGAATTGGGTGCTTTCTTTAGAAGCGAAGACCACCCCAATTTCAAACCTTTGGGCGACCAGAT
This sequence comes from bacterium, assembly GCA_029945665.1. Lineage (GTDB taxonomy): Bacteria > Bacteroidota > Bacteroidia > NS11-12g > UBA955 > JABMMZ01. Next base: position 28,678 of record JAQSCZ010000026.1, read on the forward strand.
TTTACGCAACTTTTTAAATGGCCTGATCATCCACATGCGCGGACCGTTGGATACGCCGAAGGAAGGCGTGGAGTAATTTTATGACAATAGAATGAATGACTTTAATGGGCCCGACCCTAAACTATTGCTCGAGCTCGTTAAAATGGAAATGCCTTTTGGCAAATACAAAGGCACTGTAATTTACCGCTTGCCAGTGTCTTATTTAGAATGGTTTAAGAGCAAGGGTTTTCCGGCAGGCAAACTGGGTATGTTATTGCAAACAATGTATGAAATAAAAATCAATGGATTGGAAGATTTGCTTAAGCCACTTTTGAGAAAATAATACAAAAGTGAATCGGACTAGTTTTCCAATTAAATCATTTTGCCCTTTGCTTCAACACACCACAACAATTCATTAATAAAATTAGCCGCTCGTTTATCAGTAGCCGCTTTGTCCATAGGTTCACCATCTTCGTTAAAACCCTCACGGACTTTAGGCACAGGAAACATAGCTGGCACTGTCCAAGCTCTCATTTTCCATAATGAAAATTGCAAAGACGTAATGACTTGTGAGCCACCAAATACACCGTCAGAAACCGTTGAGATTGCAATTGGCTTGCGATGCCATTCTTCGTATAATACATCTATCACATTTTTTAAACTAGCAGGATAACCGCCATTATATTCTGGTGTAACAATAATTAAACCATCAGCTGATTTTATTTTTTCAGCAAATGCTAATAGTGAGGCACTCGGATTGGGTTGCAACCGCAATCGTTCTTCAAAAACAGGAAAATCATAAATTTTTAAATCAAGCATTTCTACTGTTGCAAGTTTATTGCTTTCTAAATACTTTTTAAAATACAAGGCCACACGGTGGCTATTTCTATCAACTCGAACACTAGAGGAAATGATGGCTATATTTGGCATAATTAAATTCAAATATAGTTTGAATAAAATGAAACTAACTTTCCTTTTATCAGAAACAACAAAGAGCAATACTATAAACAAGTATTTTTAAAAAAAAAATACCGTTTGGTATGTTTAATTTAAGACTTGATTAACATTCGCATAAAATCAAATTTATCTCATAACGATTATACGCTCAATTTGCTTTTACAAATTGCATTTATCCTCAAATTTATCTCACTCATTCTCATGATTTTCATCATTATTTGTAATTATTCTAAATAATTTACTTATATTATTTGGAATTAGTCTAAATAAGGGATACGTTTGCAGCACCAAAAACATCCCAGTAATATTTCTACAATCTAAAAAAACATCCATGCAATCAATTATAAAAACGACCCTAGCTACACTCCTATTTCTAGGCCTGCTAACTTTTTCTTCTTGTAAAAAAGACCCCAAAGAAACTACTCCAAAATATGGTATTCGACCTGTTATTAACTACGACAATTTAACAGCTACAACCCCTTATAAAAGTCTATTCATCGCTACAAACGGTGATAGTGTCGTTGATTTAAGCATAGGAAATACACGATTTAAAATGTTCCAAGCGCTTAATTATTATCTAGGTGCTGCAGTGCGAGATTCAAAAACCTTAGATGCTGCAACCATGAAAAACCTGTTCTCAAATTCAAACAATCCATTTGTGGACATCAGCAGTATGAATATTACTGGTAATGCTTTGAATACTTCTGGCATACAATTGCGCAATATTGTATCTACTACATTTACTTCTCAAGCTGAAATTGAACGCCTTAAAGTTGAAGATTTGTTTAATCAAATGTCTCAACTTAGTGTGTTCTTTGCAGACACAGCCTCTAAAGGAAAGCCGGGTAAAATTGGCACATACCTAGCGGATGCAAAAGGCATTGAAATTGCCCAAATTATTCAAAAATATTTAATTGGTGCCGCTCAGTTAGATTATATTAGTAATGTCCTTTTGAATACAGGACTTAATGCCGATAACACCAATCTTGTTTTAGGGAAAAAATACACTGCACTTGAACAAAATTGGGATGAAGCCTATGGCTTTCTTACTTTAAGTCCTGTCTATTTAAATGGCTCTACCGATGCAGTTAGGGGCACTTCGGAATCATTCCTTGGTTCCTATCTTTGGGAATTTAATAAAACCGACTATGCCAAAATTTATCCAGCCTTTTTAAAAGGCCGCGCTGCCATAGCTAATAATGAGATAGATGAAGCACGCTTCCAAGCGAAATTTATTAGAACTGCAATGGAAAAAGCCATTGCACAAGCAGCTGTTGGATACTTAAACAAATGGAAAACGGGTACAACCGATGCTTCGCGAATTCATGCCATAGCCGAGGGTCTTGGTTTTATTTACGCATTGCGATATTGCCAATTGAATGGTGCAAGTGCTTCGTTTTCGGATAATATTCTAAACAATCTTGTCAACTCACCCGATGGGTATTGGGACCTTACATCTACAAAAATAAACACCGCCACGAACGCCATTAGCACGCAATTTAATTTTTAAACGAATATTAAATCGCACCAACTTTAAATACCCAATAGCAACCCATGAAAATTAAGTTCATTCTAATATGCCTACTCTTCACTATCTCTATTGGGGCTTGTAAAGAAACGCCAAGTGCGCAAACTTCGCCCGAGAATGGCAAAGACCGAGAAGCCCTTCTTATGCATTATGCTGATAGTTTAATTATTCCTGCTTACAGTAGTTTTCAAAACAAGTTCGATTCTTTTCAAAAACAGGTTGATAATTTTATAGGCAATCCTACACAATCAAATTTAATTACCTTAAGAAATGCGTGGACCAGCACATACATTCAGTGGCAAACAGTAGAATTATTCGACTTCGGTCCAGCCGAAACCAATACACTCCGAAATTTTTATAATATTTACCCGGCCGATACAAATGGCATTATTGCGAATATTGCCAACAGTGGTGCCAACCTTGAATTACCAGCAGCCTATGCACATCAAGGCTTTCCGGCACTTGATTATTTGTTGAATGGGACCGCTCCCTCTGATACGGGCATTGTCAACTACTTCACCCATGCGACTTCAGGACCACAGCGCACCGCTTATCTTAAACGCTTAACCGACCGAATGAACCTGCTTTTGTCGGGTGTCATAAACGAATGGAAAGGTGCTTATCGAACAACTTTTATTTCAAAAACTGGTTTAGATTTAAACGCCTCTGCTTCGCTTATGACCAATGGTTTTATTTTGCATTACGAACGCTTTATACGCGCTGGTAAAATAGGCATTCCATCTGGCGCAATCGTAAATGGAATTGCAGCTCCCGAAAAAGTAGAAGCCTATTATAAAAAAGACATTTCTCAAGCGTTGTTAAAATCGGCTCACCTAGCTTATATTAAATTTTTTAATGGACAAGCTTTTTATTCAGGCAATACTGGCCCTTCATTTAAAACTTACCTCGATGCTTTGGGCACCAAAGACCAAGCAAGTGGTAAATTATTAAGTCAAATTATCAATGATCAGTTAATAGTAGTGGACAATAAACTCGTTGGATTAATGCCTAATCTTTATCAACAAATTACAAGTAATAACAGCGCTATGAATGATGTGTATACCAATATGCAAACTGTTGTAAGACTACTTAAAGTTGATATGACATCGGCCATGAGTATCACCATTACCTATACAGACAACGATGGTGATTGAAACATACTTAGAAAAAAAAACTTCCATTGCCCCTTTAATCATTTTTAGGATTGGTTTCGGATTTTTACTTTTTTTAAGTATGCTAAGGTTCTGGAGTAAAGGTTGGATTGAATCACTTTACATTTCACCTACTTACCATTTTACTTTCTATGGGTTCGAATTTGTACAACCATTTGGCGTTTATACTTACCTTCTGTTTTTAGTTTGTGCACTTTCTGCTTTAATGGTGATGCTTGGTTATTTTTATCGCATTAGTGCCATCTTGCTATTTTTGAGTTTTACCTACATCGAATTGATGGATCAGTCGACTTATCTTAACCATTATTACTTCATAAGTTTAATGGCATTGTTGCTTGTATTTTTACCTGCCAATGGTCAATACTCGATAGATACTTTTCGAAAAAAAACGACACGTTTGTACCATGTTCCGAATTGGAACATTGATGCACTTAAATTAATGATGGGCATTGTGTATGTTTATGCTGGTTTAGCGAAGCTAAACAGTGATTGGCTTCTGAATGCCCTACCCCTTAAAATTTGGCTACCGGCGCGCAATGAAATGCCCATTATTGGATGGCTGTTTAATTATGAATGGGTAGCTTTTTTGTTCAGCTGGATTGGTTGTATTTATGATTTAAGTATTCCTTTTTTATTATTAAAAAAGAACACACGTCCTTTTGCCTATTTGGCCGTTGTAATCTTCCATATACTGACTGCCTTATTATTTCCCATTGGCATGTTTCCCCACATTATGATTGTTGCTGCGCTTGTATTTTTTCCAGCAAGTTTCCATCAAAAAATCATTGACTATCTCTGTCAATTTTTACAAATAACACAAAAAGATAGCAAACAACAAACAAGCTCCAAAGGCAGCCGATTCACCCTTATATTTTTTGTTTTATTTTTTACCATCCAATTGGCATTACCTTTTAGGTATCTAGCTTATCCTGGCGAATTATTTTGGACCGAAGAAGGCTACCGTTTTTCATGGCGAGTGATGCTAATGGAAAAAGCTGGCTATGCCCAATTTACTATCAAAGATCAAAGCGGACAAAGTTTGGTGGTAAACAATGCACAATTTCTAAGCCCCTTACAAGAAAAAATGATGGCTACACAACCAGATATGTTGTTGCAATACGCCCACATCCTTGGCAAATATTATAACCAACATGGCTTTAGGAATACTGAAGTCTATGTTGATTCATACGTGGCATTAAATGGTCGATTAGGTAAAGCCTTAGTTAAACCGACAATTAATTTATCGACACAAAAAGAATCCTTTCAACACAAAACTTGGTTAACAGAACCCAATGCAGAAATCAAAGGTTTTTAACACATTGCTATTTTGCCTACTTTGTAACTTTGCGATGGGACAGATGCAAGATACAAGTGCGAGAAAACAGAGTCGGCATTCGAGAAAAATGACAAGTAGTGACACCTTCAAATTTCCTAAATTTAAGGTCAAGCAAAAGCTAACGGATTTCGGATTAGGGCGAATGGATGCAGTAGAGAATACAGGCATCTACGAAGGAAAAAAAACAGAGGTGATAATACCCGATCAACTGGTTGCCAATTTAGCAACTAACAATGCACGTCAAATTTTTTCGAGAGTTGCAGGTCTTAATATTTGGGAGAATGATGGCGCTGGCTTGCAACTTAATATTGGAGGACGAGGACTAGACCCCAACCGAAGTTCTAATTTCAATGTAAGACAAAATGGGTATGATATTAGTGCCGATGCGCTAGGCTATCCAGAGAGTTATTACACCCCGCCCATGGAAGCTGTGGGCAAAGTGCAAATTGTGCGTGGAGCCGCATCTTTGCAATACGGCACTCAATTTGGTGGTCTGGTTAATTTTATACTAAAGAAGCCCGTTCAAGATAAAAAAATAGAAATTATTTTCCGTCAAAGTATTGGCTCATTTGGATTTTACAATACCTTTAACAGTATCAGTGGAACACTTAAAAAGTTTAGCTATTATACTTTTTTTCAATACAAAAGAATGGATGGATGGCGACCTAATTCAGAACTGAATAGCACCACATTTTACACCCATTTCAACTATCAATTCACAAAAAATACCAGTTTAGGAATGGATTATACCGACATGCGTTATCTGGCCCAACAGCCTGGCGGATTATCCGATGCTATGTTTAAAGAAAATCCTCGACAATCCAATCGGGAACGCAATTGGTTCGATGTTAATTGGCATTTATTAGCGCTTCATTTTAACCACACCATTGACAGTAGCAGTGAAATTAACATCAGAGTATTTGGTTTACTAGCCCATCGCTATGCGTTGGGGTTTCGACCAAACAGAGTAGCCACCATTGACAACAACAGCGACCGCGATTTGATAAAGGGCGATTTTAAAAATTATGGTATAGAAATTCGTTACCTAAACCATTACCAGATTCAAAAAAAAGACATGGTATTTTTGGTGGGTACGCGTTATTACAATGGGTTCAATCACAGTATTCAGGGTATAGGCAGCAAAGGCAAAGATGCTAATTTTAATTTTGTAAATACGAGCAATGGCATTAACAATGACTATACGTTTCCGAATGACAATGTTTCAATTTTTAGCGAAAATATTTTCAATATCAGTGATAAATTTTCAATCACTCCAGGGGTGCGATTAGAATATATACACACCCGAGCAAAGGGACATTATAACAACATTCAATTTGATTTGGCAGGGAATATTATCAATACAACCCGAACCGAAGAAAATAGAAACGATGAACGAAAATTTGCAATCGCTGGATTGGGTTTGAGTTACAAGCCAATAAAAAAACTGGAAGTCTATAGCAATGTATCTCAAAACTACCGCTCGATTACCTTTAGTGATATGCGCATTACGAATCCTTCGCAGGTGATAGATCCTAATTTAAAAGACGAGCATGGTTATTCATTTGATGTAGGTTTAAGAACGAAAAGCACGAAACTTTACACCTTCGATTTTTCAGGGTTTTTACTCAACTATAATAACCGAATAGGTGAAGTGCAATTTTATGATGCCAATAACCGTGTGTTGCGATTGAGAACCAATATCGGCAGGGCATTAATGTTAGGGGTAGAAAGCTATATAGAATCGGATGTAATACATCTTCTGCAGCCCAAAGAAAAAGCATTGTCTGGTATCGTATTTATAAACATGGCCTTTATTCATGCGCGTTATTTGTCGGGCATGCAAACAAGTATTAAAGGCAAAACGGTTGAGTTTGTGCCATTGATAAATGTAAAATCAGGTTTGCGTTTGGGATATAAAAATTTCAAGGCTTCGTTGCAATTCACTTATTTATCCGATCAATTTACCGATGCAACCAATGCAGTCGAAGGCGGTGTTTCGGCAGTGGTTGGATTAATTCCGGCATATTCAATTATGGATGCGGGCTTATCCTATCAATGGAGAAGATTAAAAGCCGAGTTATCTCTTAATAATTTAAGCAACAATCTCTATTTTTCACGCAGAGCCACTGGTTACCCAGGTCCGGGTATTTTACCGGGCGACGGTCGTGCATTGTTTTTTACTTTGGGATATAAAATTTAATTTCAAATAAAACATACCGTTCGGTATGTTTTTCGATTTGAAAGTATACTAAAAATAATTTTCAGTATTTAAAGTTTAAAGAAACAAACATCTTTAAAATCCATTAACGGACACTTGCCTTAACAGTGAATTCGCTATTAACTTTAACTTCTACATCTTGAGATTGCAATTGCCTTTTAACGTATGTTGTTCTTAAATTAATTGTACCGGATTTTAAATAGTTATCTAACTTTTCTGAGGTGGGTAGTAGAGCAATTGAGGCGGTATTTGTCGGAATATTATCAAGTGATGCAAGTTCAATTTCATTATTCGCATCAGTAGAAATGAAGATCTGAATTGATTTCAAAAAATCGAAATTTTTACCTGAAGGGCTAGTGATGGTTAATAATAAATTTTTGAGTCTTATATCCTTGACATGGGCCGCATCTGAATTATTATTCTCAAACTGATCCGAGGAATTGGTTGTTACATTAGGGGTATTTACATTAATAGGCAGGTTGATTGGAACATTGGCCTGCAGGATTATACTACTTTCGTTGTAAATCGAAAAAGTGAACAGCTTTTCGACTTTTTTACAACTTGCCGAGGTTAGCATTAGTGCAATGCATACTATCGAATTGAATAATTGTTTTCTCAAAGTTTAAATATTTAAAACAAAGATAATACAAATCAAAAAAATTTGAAAATCTATTCTTACAAATTAAAAAGCTCAAATAAATGACCATCAAACATACTTAACAAGCCAATGAACGACATTAAAAAGATTCGATTGCTTTATACTTGAAAAAATCGAATGAAATTTAGTTGAAATTTAAAATTAACGACATCAAACTTTCTATGTTTTCATTTACAAAAAAGATTTAGTATGATTTAGTGAGCAGAAGGTGGTTATAAAACCAAGTCATTTCAAATAAAACATACCAGTCGGTATGTTTTATAAACAAATAGTTATTAAGTCTATTTTTTGACAACGCCCAAACCGGGATTTGAACTTAAAATCAAATGTCCATTATCGATGGCTACGCCTGTAAAAAGATCATTGGTCATCATTAAATGCCCATCCAAATCTACCTTATCGAACAAGTCAGCTAAGTTGGCGGCAGCAGTTATGGCGCAAACCGATTCGGCCATGCAACCCAGCATTAATTTCAAATTATAGGAACGTGCACGTTCAATCATTTTGAAGGCATTGCTAAGGCCACCGCATTTCATTAATTTAATATTCACGCCATGAAAGAATTGGTGCTTATTATCGATATCCTCGATGGTTTGAATAGACTCATCGCCATAAATCGGTATGGGACTATTTTGTTTGAGCCAATCAAATTGATGAATTAAGTGATCAGGCATTGGTTGTTCAGCATATTCTATACCTTGTTCACTCAGCCAAATTAACAATTCCAGTGCCAAATATTTATCTTGTATACCTTGGTTAAAATCTACACCTATGGGTTGCTTACTGTGCGCTTGTATAAGCGCAATGGTGTGTTTTATATAGAGCGGATCGCTATTTAATTTTACTTTTAAAGATGGAAAATGATAGGCTTTTGTAAGCTGACGAAGGATAAAGTAATTATCTCCTATACCGATTGTAAATGAGGTGGGTATGGGCTTATTTGGTGACTTAACAAAAAAAGATCGAACAGCGGTGTTATTCATTTTACCTTTCAAATCGAGTAACGCCATGTCTAAAGCTGCTTTGGCAGGCAAGTAATTCGAAACACTGTTGATGTAATTCTGAATCGATGCTAGGTCGTCAACATCCTTAAACTTTGTAAAATCCAAGGCTTCTAGAAAAATTAAATTATCAGCGCGTTTCTCTTTCATATAAGGTGTAAAAGAAGCTTCGCCATATCCCACCATGCCATTAATTTCTAATTCTAAATAAATCACTTCAGTGCCGGTTCTGGCATTGGCTGAAACCGCAAACACTTCGTCAAATTTCAAGTCATAAGCATCATATTTTAAATGCATGGAATATTAAATAATATAGTGACGAAAATAAGGTTAATAATAAATTTAAACAGTAATACTTATTCCATCTATCAACAAAAAAGTCCTTGCCATTGGACAAGGACTTATTTAAAAATCTGAATGTCCGCAAAGTATCATAACCCTGTAATACTAGCAATAACGAGCCTGT
>JAQSCZ010000027.1 GCA_029945665.1 bacterium
CATGCAAATATCTTATTTTAAATTATTCTCCCCACAGGTTTTGAACCTGATCCAATTTCTCCCAATTACAATTACTTGCCTAAATTAAATTCTCCTATATAATCTGAAGAATTTCAGCTTCAAATAATTAATTTTATTCGAATTGTTGGAAATAGCTATCTAAAATTAAAGAAAAATGCTAACTTCGATTTGTGATTGGTGCGGATGTAATAATATTAAACACTAAAAATGGCAGGCGCGAAATCCTTCCTTGTCCTTTTATGTTGATTTCAGATGATCCTTTTTCATATATGGAGGATGGAAAATTTAACAAGTTATTTTTCTATGAACATTGGATCGATGAAGCTTATAAAGCAAATCTGGCGGATGAAATTTTGCCTGATGAATTCAAAACAGAAAAGCATCTTATTGATTTTGGGCAGGATTTTAATAAGTTTTATATAGGCTACTTAAATGTCGATTTTGACAATAAAAGTTACAGTATACCAATAGATCAACAGGGAAGAATTGATGACCTCAAAGCTATAGGCGAGGTGCTTTTTAAAGACGATACTGAAACTAGACGTATAATAATTTTTAAACCTACTAGGCCCTCAGATATCAATTTAGCTTTGATGTAGTATTTAGTACTTTTTCTTTACGGGGGACAGATTGGGGGACACTTTTATCAATTATTTCGACAGTCTTTAAATTACATCTATAGTATTCCAATACAATACACACCAAGTGGAGAAGTCGCATCACAAGGATTCAAATTTAATCTGTAAATTTGCATAACTAAAAAATTATGTGTGGAATTGTAGCGTATATTGGTCCTAAGCAAGCCTATCCGATTATTATCAAAGGTTTAAAACGTTTGGAATATAGAGGTTATGACAGTGCAGGTGTCGCATTAATCGATAATGACGACCTAAATATTTATAAAACCAAAGGAAAGGTTAGTGATCTTGAATTGGCCACTGAGGGAAAAAATATTGAAGGTAATCTCGGAATGGGACACACCCGTTGGGCCACCCACGGCGAACCCAACGATAGAAATGCGCATCCCCATTTATCTCAATCAGGTAACTTAGCGGTGATACACAATGGGATTATTGAAAATTATGCAACCATTAAAGAAGCGCTTGAAATTCGCGGACATACTTTTAACAGCGATACAGACACAGAGGTCTTAATTCATCTTATTGAAGATATCCAAGAAAACGAGCAGATCTCGATTGATGAGGCAGTTAGAATTGCATTGAATCAGGTTATTGGGGCTTATGCCATTGTTATTTTGGTGAAAAATGAACCAGCCAAATTAATCGCTGCTCGCAAAGGCAGTCCGCTAGTTGTTGGTATTGGTCAGGAAGAAGGTGAATTCTTTATGGCCAGTGATGCAACGCCAATTGTAGAATATACCAGAGATGTTACATACTTGAATGATGGCGAGATAGCCATTGTTAAAGATGGCAAGCTAAGTATTAAAACCATTGAGAATATTGCCAAAACACCTTTCATACAAAAATTAGAAATTAATTTAGAAGAAATAGAAAAAGGGGGGTATCCTCACTTTATGTTGAAAGAGATTTTTGAGCAACCAAAGTCGATACATGACAGCATTAGAGGAAGAATTGATTCAACGACAGGTAAAATTGCCATGCGCAGTATTCAGGAGTATGAGGATAAATTAAGAAATGTAAAACGCCTTATCTTGATTGGTTGTGGAACCAGTTGGCATGCAGGTTTGGTAGGCGAGTATTTGTTCGAAGAGTTTGCTAGGATTCCAGTTGAAGTAGAATATGCTTCAGAATTCAGATACCGCAATCCGGTTATTTTTCCGGATGATTTGGTTATTGCCATTTCGCAAAGTGGCGAAACTGCCGATACTTTAGCTGCCATCGAATTGGCTAAGGAGAAGGGTGCTACTGTATTTGGTATTTGTAATGTGGTGGGCTCATCTATACCAAGATTTAGCGATGCTGGGGCTTATACCCATGCCGGACCAGAAATTGGTGTGGCTTCAACAAAAGCATTTACTGCGCAAGTATCTGTTTTAGTTATTATGGCTTTAGCGGTGGCTCAAATTCGTGGTACAATCTCGCAAGAACGGTTGCGTTTGGTTCTAAGCGAATTGGAATCAATCCCTGCTTTAGTTGAAGAAGCCCTTAAAACAGATGAAGACATTCAGAAGCTTGCTGCTATTTTTAAAGATTCAAGAAACTTCTTGTATTTAGGCCGAGGTGTTAATTTTCCAGTAGCTTTAGAAGGCGCTTTGAAATTGAAAGAGATTTCATACATACATGCAGAAGGTTATCCAGCTGCAGAAATGAAGCATGGTCCTATTGCCCTAATAGATGAAGAGATGCCAGTAGTGGTTATTGCCCCTAAACGCGGTGTATACGAGAAAGTAATGAGCAATATTCAGGAAGTAAAGGCCAGAAAAGGTAAAATTATAGCCATTGTAACCCAAGGTGATACAAAAATAAGAGCCATGGCCGACCATGTGATCGAAATTCCAGATACCGATGAGTCGTTAACGCCCCTTTTGGCGACCATTCCTTTGCAACTTTTGAGCTATTATATTGCAGTTTTGAGAGGTTGCAACGTCGATCAACCAAGAAATTTAGCAAAATCGGTGACTGTAGAGTAAGCCTTTAGGCCTTTTTTGACAAAGGTTTGCATTATTTTACAAAAAAAGTTTTGCACTTTATTAAAATTCGCTATTTTTGCACTCCCCAAATAAATACACCATGGATTTAATAAAATTTGTTGAAAAAGAATATTTAAAAACTGAAGTACCAACTTTTAAAGCTGGCGATAGAGTTACAGTTCACTATAGAATCAAAGAGGGAGCTAAAGAAAGAATTCAGTTATTCCAAGGTGATGTCATCCAAAGAAGAAATTCTGGTTTGGCAGCAACTTTTACAGTTCGTAAAATCTCTAACGGTGTTGGTGTTGAAAGGATTTTCCCTTTACATTCTACCAACATTGATAAAATTGAAGTCAATAAAATCGGTAAAGTTCGCAGAGCTAGAATATTTTATTTACGTGAAAGAAGCGGTAAATCTGCAAGGATTACCGAAAAAAGATAATATCTTTAAAAAGAGGTTAATAGTTTTCATAGGTAACGAAAAAGGTCGACAGAAATGTTGGCCTTTTTCGTTGGCACACCCGCTATTTTGAGCGCAGGCCTCATGGCCGTTTTTATTTATAACACTATTTGAAAACCTTATCAATATTATCAATAACAACATACAAATCCTTTTTTGAACTTATCAATTCTTACCTTACCTTTGTAATATAGAATTAGTCTAAATAAAAATGCTCAATCTCCCTATTTACCTTGATAATAACGCTACTACACCAATGGATCCAAGGGTGTTAGAGGCCATGATCCCTTTCTTTACACAGAATTTTGGCAACGCGGCCAGTAGAAATCATCCTTTTGGTTGGAAAGCCGAAGAGGCAGTTGACTATGCCCGTGAACAAGTTGCGAGATTAATCAATGCAGATCCTAAGGAAATTATATTTACAAGTGGTGCTACCGAATCTAATAATTTAGCGATTAAAGGGGTTTTTGAAATGTATGCTGAAAAAGGCAACCACATTATTACACTTGAAACTGAGCACAAAGCTGTTCTTGATACCTGTAAGCACTTAGAAAAATTAGGTGCAGAAATTACTTATATCAGAACTAACGAACAAGGCTTAATCACCCTAGAACAAGTGGCTGAGGCTATAAAACCAACCACTATTTTAGTTAGTGTGATGTATGCTAACAACGAAATTGGTGTTATTCAACCGATGAAAGAAATTGCAGCTTTGTGTAAATCAAAAGGCATTTTGTTTCATACAGACGCGACACAAGCAGTTGGCAAAATACCAGTAGATGTCATTGCAGATGGTATCGACTTGATGAGTTTTACCGCTCATAAAATGTATGGGCCAAAAGGTGTTGGCGCTTTATATGTTAGAAGAAAAAATCCAAGAGTTAAAGTAACTGCTCAAATGGATGGTGGCGGTCATGAACGCGGCATGAGAAGTGGAACTTTAAATGTTCCTGGTATTGTTGGCTTTGGTATGGCTTGCGAAATTTGTCAAAAGGATATGGTAGCAGATACTGCTAAAATTAGCAAAATGCGCGACCATTTAGAGAAAGAACTATTGGTATTAGAAGAAGCTTATGTTAACGGTAGCATCGAACACCGTTTGCCACATATTACCAATATGTCATTCAAATATGTAGAAGGCGAAGGTTTAATTATGGGTGTTAAAAATATAGCGGTATCATCAGGTTCTGCCTGTACCAGTGCAAGTTTAGAACCAAGCTATGTTTTGAAGGCATTAGGCTTAGATGATGAGTTGGCACATTCTTCGCTGCGTTTCGGTTTAAGCCGATTTACAACAGACGAGGAAATTGAATACGCTATTAACCACGTAAAAGAAGCAGTACTTAAACTAAGAGAAATGAGTCCACTTTGGGAAATGTTTAAAGAAGGCATCGATTTGAAATCCATTCAGTGGGCAGAGCATTAATCGTGTTTTAGAATTTAGTTTTTAGATTTTTAAAAAAGCATAGAGTGTATAGTGAATTAGCAGACATATTGAAAACAAGAACCCAAAAATTGGCCTTGGACATTCTAATTCTTTTAGATGAGATTCAAAATTCTACAATTTATAATGTATCGATAAATCAATTAAGGAAGAGTGCTACTTCAATAGGTGCAAATTATGGTTCGGCACTAAGGGCAAAGTCGAAAGCAGACTTTATTTCGAAGTTATCTTTTGTTATTGAAGAAGCTAATGAAACATTATATTGGTTGGCGTTATTATTTGAATCAAAGAAAATCAAGGAATTTGAATTTGAAAAGTTACACAAAGAAACTTTGGAGATATTAAATATAATGGCAAAAACAAAAAGCTCAACCATCAAAAATGTTAAACCATCAAAAATAACTAACACAGACTAACTTTTATATTAAAAAACTAAAACATCTTACTAAATTTCAAAAATCGAAAAATAGTTTAAATCAAGTGACTTTCTTAAATCATTTGATTTAAACAATAAAATCAAAAATCAAAAATCAAAAACCAAAAACCAAAAACCAAAAATTTAAAATCAAAAATAAAGTATGGCATATTCAGAAAAAGTAATCGATCACTATAGCAACCCCCGTAATATTGGCACCTTGGATAAAAGTAGCAAACAAGTTGGAACCGGACTTGTAGGCGCTCCAGAGTGTGGCGATGTAATGCGACTTCAGATCGAAGTTGATGATGCCACAGGTATCATAATGGATGCTAAATTCAAAACATTTGGTTGTGGAAGCGCAATTGCTTCTTCATCATTAGCAACAGAATGGCTAAAAGGTAAGTCGGTAGATGATGCCTTGAAAATAGATAACATGGATATCGTTGAGGAGTTAGCTTTGCCGCCAGTGAAAATTCACTGCAGTGTATTGGCTGAGGATGCAATTAAATCTGCTATCAACGACTACAGGGTAAAAAATGGCTTATTGCCAATTGAAGATACTAAAAAACATTATTAAAACAATATAAGTTATGTCTGCAGGAATCACAATTACACCAAGTGCAACAGAAAAAGTTCACCAATTAATGAGTGAAGAAAACATGGGTCCTGATTATTTCGTTCGCGTTTCAGTGAAAGGCGGAGGATGCAGTGGCTTGAGCTATGATTTGGATTTTGACAATGAGCGAAAGGAATCGGATCAAGAGTTTCTAAATGGAGACGTCAAGATTATCTGTGATCTTAAAAGCTACTTGTATTTAGCAGGTACTGAGCTAGATTTTACCGATGGTTTGAATGGAAAGGGTTTTAACTTTGTTAATCCTAATGCCAAAAGAACCTGTGGCTGCGGTGAAAGTTTTGCCGTTTAAAATATTGAATACATATTATTTATATCTTTTTAAAAAGTCAAGTTTTATGCTTGGCTTTTTTTTATTAACCATAACTTGTTTAACAGCTCAAAACCAAGAGTATGTCCTTAAAAGGAAACTGGATTTTGGCCTATTGGCAGGTTCTTCAACCCTTTTTTTAACAACCATTCATTTACAAAGGCAGTTAAATCCTTTGCCTGATCCTTCCATACGGGCATTGAAAAGATCTGATGTTAATGCATTCGATAGAATAGCAACCTATCAGTACAGTGGTTTAGCCAATGTTAGCAGTGATGCCTTATTGGTAGGCTCAATTTTAATGAAGTCGTATTTTTATTTTAATAAAAAGACAAGGAAGAATGCTTTTAATATTGGTTTAGTATCGTTTCAAAGTTTAATGCTGTCTCAAAGTATTTCAAATACTGCAAAACTTTCCTTAAGAAACCGCCCATTGTTGTACAACGAAAATGTGCCATTTGAGGTTAAGCAACATAACTATCAGCGATTGTCTTTTTTCTCAGCACACACCACTGTTGTTTCTAGTGCCTGTTTTAGTTTTGCATTCGCACAACAAGCCTATATACCCGATGGAAAGTACAATAAATTAATTTGGGCTTCTGCATTTACAATTCCTGCGGTTGAAGGTTTTTTAAGATTTAAAGCGGGTAAGCACTATCCAACAGATGTGATTGCAGCTTATTTAGTTGGGCTAGGAAGTAGTTATTTGATGCACAAACTACACCAAAAAAAGAAGTGATTATTGCTTTCTTTGGAGCATTTTATAAATAGGAAAACCCAGTAAAACAAGTCCCAATCCTATACAGGATTTTCCGGGCGATTCTATCAATGTATTAATAACCAACACCAGGCTAAATAAAGTGAAAGCCAGAGGTAAAATTGGATACAATGGCACTTTAAATGGGCGGTGAGTTGTAGGCATTTTTTTCCTTAAAATAATGACTCCAAACGCACCACAGCCATAAAATATAAAGGCTACAAAGACGAGCATCTCTGTTAGCATATCAAAGCTACCTGTAATAATTAAAACTAGGCACCAAAACATTTGCATAACAATGGCCTTGTAGGGTGTTTTAAATTTGGGGTGAATTTCCGAAGCGCTTTTCAGAAACAAGCCATCCACAGCCATTGCATAATAAATTCTGGGAGCGCTCATTAAACTATTGTTGGTACTATTGAAGGTACTTACTAATATTAATAAAGAAATGAATAAGCCACCATATATCCATATCTTGTTCATTGCCTCTACTGCGGCGATGGTATTTGATTGGCCAGCAATGGTTTGAAAAAAAGATACATCACCTACCTTGTAAAAAGCAGCATTAACGAGCAGATATAAAATAATTACTACAAGTGTTCCAAAACTCAATGCAATCGGAATATTTTTTTTAGGATTTTTAATTTCACCTGCTAGAAAACCAACATTGTTCCACCCTTCGTATGCCCAAAATGCAGCTACCATGGCGAGAAAGAATAAAGAAATAAAGGATTTTTCTTCACCCAAACCTGCATTGTTTATGGAGGTGGTTTGACTAAATAAATCTGAGTTTTCGCCTTTATAGAACGATAAAATAATAATGAATAATACACCAATAATAACGGTGCCACCTAGGATATTTCCAATTTTTTCGCCATATTCTATGCCGCGGTAATTAATAAAAGAGAGAATTAATACCAAGCCCATGGCCAAACTCTTTACGCCAAAATTTGCAAATGGCATAAGATCGAAATCCTTGGTATGGAAAATGGTAATTTGCGCAATTGAATCTGGTAGATTTGGCAATGCACAGTGGTAGGCATTTAGTAAATTATTTAAAGATTCAGCGAAAATAAAGGCAACTGCAGATGCCGTGGCTGTTTGAATCACAGAGAAGGAAGCCCAGCCAAACAAGAAGGCAAATACTTTGCCATACATTTCTTGGAAATAGACATATTGCCCTCCTGGTTTTGCAATAATACCGGCTACTTCGGCATTGCTTAATGAACCCATTAGAGTAATTAAACCTGCCAATGCCCAAGCCAATAGTACCCAACCACTGTGGTGAAGTAAATCGCTCATAGGCGCAATTTTTTTAAAAACACCGCTGCCTATCATTGCGCTTATAACAACCATTAAAGCTGAGAATACACCAAGTTGTTGTTTTAAATGAGCGTTCATGAATTTTGTATAATGGTTGAAGGTGTAGCGTTGTTTAAGTAAGTTTTATTAACGACAATATGCATGGCTATATCGCTTAAAATTTTAAGTATAATAAAAACCATAAAAATTGTTGCGTTTTGATGCCCAATGAAGCCACCAATAAGAATGAAGAAGTGCATTGGAATTATTCTAAGATAGGGCGTAAACATCAATGTTCCAATATTGGGAATAAGCTTTTCTTTGCTAAATTTTTGTTTAACAATATTCAACGTTTCGCCTACAGCAAATGTAAGAATAGCATAATAAATAAAATGCATGTCTACATGACCTTTAAACCCAATAAAAGTAAATAAAAAAATTAAATATACGAAGTGAAAAAAGCCATAATGAAACAAGAAAAAGAAACTTAAGCAGCCTTTGGTTTTGGTCGATTTTACTAAAGGTTGATTATTCACGGAAACATCTTTAACAGAATATTCAGTAAGCGTAATCATTTGAATAAAATAACTAATCCCCATCACCAAACTTTGGGAAAAATAAGTAAAAAGCACGGTTTCAGCAGAAATAAAATGTTTGAAATATCCATAGGCTAATCCGATATTGACTAATAGTAGTATGTAAATCAATGGGTCGGCGAGTGCACGTTTTAAATTCATAAACACAATTATGCCCCGAACCTAAATAAAAAATATGATAAATGCTTAATATTGGTCAAATTTGTGTCCGAAATGTATACACTTGCTGAATTGTCCGAAATGATGAATGCTCTTTTGAAGGGTCACCATGAATTAAAAAAGGAATGGCAATTGTTAATTGATAGCAGAACTGTTGTGCAGCCCGATGCCTCAATCTTCTTTGCCCTTCAAACAGCTCAAAATGATGGGCACAAATACATTGATGACTTAATAGAGAAGGGCGTTACCACTTTTGTTGTTACAAAAGACCATGCCATTCGGAATCTTGCAGGACTTAACTATTTTATTGTAGATGATACACTCGAGGCTTTGCAATCAATTGCAGTTAGTCATAGGAAGCGGTTTAATATTCCAATAATTGGCATTACAGGGAGCAATGGCAAAACAATTGTAAAGGAATGGTTGGGTCAGCTTTTGAATGAGAAATTTGAAATCTGTGCCAGTCCCAAAAGTTATAACAGTCAGATAGGTGTACCACTAAGTGTATGGCCATTAAACGAAGGACATACCCTTGGCTTATTTGAAGCCGGCATCTCTCGTTCGGAAGAAATGCAAAACTTAGAAAGAATTATCCAACCCGATATAGGCTTGCTTACCCACATGGGGAGTGCACATGACGAAGGGTTTGATAATTTTGAACACAAACTCAATGAGAAATTAAAATTATTCAAGCGGAGTAAGGTTATTATTACTCAATATAATCCACTTATAAAGCCAGAGAACCATCAGCAAGTAATTACTTTTGATTATAATAATACCAAGGCTACGCTTAATGTTATCGCGGTGGTTAAGCATACGAGTTCTTCAGTATTAACTGGAATTTATAACCAGATAGAATATGCGATTAGCGTTCCGTTTTTAGATGATGCCGCCATTGAAAATACTTGTCTTTGTTGGTTGGCAACGCTTTATTTAAATGCTTTCGAAGCTGCTGCTTTTAGCAAATTGAGGCCAATAAGTATGCGCTTGGAATTGAAACAGGCCATCAATGGATGTATTTTAATTAATGATAGTTATAGCAACGATTTAAATGCATTAAGTGCTGCCTTTTCTTTTTTAAAACAACAGAATATTCATCAAAAGATAACAGTTATTCTTTCTGATATTGAACAAAGTGGTTTAAGTGATTTAGATTTAAGTAGACACATAGATGCTTTGTTGTTGGACAACAAAGTTGACCATTTTATTGGCATTGGTCCTATGTTGTTAGAAAACAAATTCCTTTTTACCAATACTGCTAATTTTCAATTTTACAAATCAACATCCGATTTTTTGAATCATTTTGATCACTTGAAATTGCACAACGAAACTGTCTTGTTAAAGGGTGCAAGATCGTATCAATTTGAAAAAATAGCCATAAAGTTAGAACGACAAAACCATGGAACAGTTTTAGAAATTAATTTAACTGCAGCCCTTCACAATCTTAATTTTATAAAAAGCAGTTTACCTGTGGATACAAAAATAATGGGCATGGTTAAAGCCTTTGCGTACGGCAGTGGCAGTTATGAAGTTGCAAAAATGTTGGATTCCAAAGTAGATTATTTAGCTGTGGCCTATACAGACGAAGGTGTAACACTCAGGCAAAACGGCGTTCAGGTGCCAATTATGGTCATGAATACTGAGCCAGACACACTTTCGCATTTAATTACCTATCATTTAGAACCAGTCGTATTTAGTCTTGAACAGTTGAAGACCATTGTGCAATATTTAGAGGGAAGAACACTCAATATTCACTTAGAAATTGATACAGGTATGCACCGTCTTGGTTTTTCTAAAAATGAAATTACCGCTTTGTCTGAATTATTAATTGAAAACCAAAACTTGCATGTTAAGTCCATATTTTCTCATTTATCAGGTAGCGATGAGTCCATATTCGATTCCTTTACACAACAGCAGTTTGAGTTATTTAAAACCCTCAGTGAACAAATCAATCTACATTTGGCATACAAACCTTTGCGACACATAAGTAATACAGCAGCTATTTTGCGTTTCGATCAAAAAGATTTTGACATGGTGCGTTTGGGCATTGGCTTGTATGGTATAGATCCATCCGGCATGCAACAAAATAAACTAGAGCCAGTGTTTACCTTGAAAACAAGTATTTCTCAAATAAAGACTATCGCACCAAATGAAAGCGTTGGGTATGCTAGAAAGGCGATAGAAAATAGAGAACGCAGAATTGCAGTACTAGCCATTGGATATGCAGATGGATTAAATAGACTTTTAAGCAATGGCAAAGGCTCATTTATCATTAATGGTATTAGGGCGCCAATAGTTGGGAATGTTTGCATGGATATGTGTATGGTGGATGTAACAGGCTTGCCTTGTAATGAAGGCGATACTGCCATTTTATTCGGTCGCGAGAAAAGTATATTAGAGATTGCCGGCGACTTGCAAACCATTCCTTATGAGGTGTTGACAGCCATTTCTCAGCGTGTTAAAAGGGTTTATGTAAGTGAGTAGTGAAGGACTTGGGTTTCAGTGTAAAATAAAAGTTCGAAGAAGACTTCTATAAGTTAAAAGAACTTGTAAAATTTTGATTGAAAAAATACTTACCTTTGCACCCGTTAAAAAAATCCAAAAATCCACATAAAAATGACAACGAATAGAACATTCACCATGGTAAAACCCGATGCAGTTGCAAATGGTTACACAGGAAAAATTATTGATGATATAATTACTGCAGGTTTTAAAATCAAAGCCATGAAATATATTCACTTAACCAAAGCACAAGCGGAAGGTTTTTATGCAGTGCATGCTGAGCGTTCATTCTTTGGTGAATTAGTAGCATTCATGTGCAGTGGTCCTATCGTAGCAGCTATACTTGAAAAAGACAATGCTGTTGAAGATTTTAGAAAATTAATTGGCGCTACGAATCCTGCGAATGCCGAAGAAGGTACCATACGTAAAAAATATGCGAAAAGTATCGAAGCAAATGCTGTTCACGGAAGTGATAGCGACGAGAATGCAGCAATTGAAGGCAATTATTATTTCTCAGATATAGAAAGATTCTAATATAAACGCTATTCTAAAAAAATCCTGATTGCAAAACAATCAGGATTTTTTTTTGACTTATTGTAACTTTCTAAAAACTACCTTCGTTATACTATCATAACAGCAATGACCGAAAAGGAGTATAATACTACTGTTGAAACCCATGCCAATGCACTGTTCAGATTCATTTATAAGAATTTAAAGGTAAGGGAAGATGCGGAAAATATTGTGCAAGACACTTTTGAAGGTTTGTGGCTGAATATTGAAAAGGTTGAATTTTCAAAAGCCAAGAGTTGGATTTTTACAACGGGTTATCGGAAAATGATAGACCTTATAAGAAAAGATAAAAAAATGGCAGATATGCCAGAATTTGTTAAAGAAAGAGGAAGCGAGGCTTCTCAACCGGATATGAAAGAGATAATCAATAATGCAATGGATAGGCTGCCAGAGATACAGAGAACCGTTATTATGCTTCGCGATTATGAGGGATATGATTATGCTGAGATTGGGAAAATAGCTGGCCTAACAGAATCGCAAGTGAAAGTCTATATATTTAGAGGAAGACAGACATTAAAAAACTATATTGTTAATTTAGAAAATATTATATGAAAATTAGTAGCGAAAATATCGATGAACTGATGTTTCAACTTTTGGAAGGCGACATCCAAGGAGCAGAAAGAAACCGCCTATTAGATGCTATTGCCGCCGATAAGCAATATAGCATTCAATGGCAGGCTTGGCAAAAAACAGTGCTTAATCCCAACGATGAGTTAATTGTGATGCCAATTGCACCCTTATTAAAGAAAAGGAAGGCAGCCGTATTCTGGTCATGGAAGTATGGTGTTGCTGCCATGGTGTGCCTAACAGTTGGGGCTAGCATGTTTTATTTAAGCAATAAAAATGAAAGAGCCATTGTTGTGTCAGAAGTGAAACCTAAAAATCCAAAATTAGAAGTCATTAAAGTACCAAATAATGAACCAGTAAGCAATCAGTTCAAAACAAAGGACACCATCTTAACCTTCAAACAAAAAATACAAATGATGGCTCATCATGAGTATAAAGTAAATAAAGAGATATCAGCAGAAATCAAAATGGAAAGACCAAAAGAAGAATCGAAAATTGCATTATTGGAGGTTAAAAAGGAAATTGAAATCCCTTCTAATACCCCTGTTATGCAGCAAGAAAAATTAATTGAAATGAACCCGGTATCTCAAATATCTGAAGTAAATAATTTAGTGGTTACCTCGTATTCAGAAAGTATTCCTAAAACAAAAAAAACAGATTTGAATCAAGAAATAACAGAGAAAAAAAATCTATTGGCTCGCATCTTTAGTAAGCCAAATTTCAAGTTGACAAACGATAGTGCCAACTTTAAAAATAGAAAATTAATCATAGAAAATAAAGCCTATAAAATTATTGCAGGCTTTTAAAGACTGTTTCAAACTAATCATTCATTAAAAAAAAATCAATCAAATGAAACCAATACAACTATTAATCGGATTGCTGAGCTTAGCATACGCCAGCATTAATTTAAATGCGCAATCACCTTCTGATACAGTTAAGGTAAGCTACAAAGGGAAAAACTACAAGGTGAGTCCAAAAAGAGATCCAGAAGAACAAGAAAGAAGTACAACTTGGAAAATTTTAGACACTGTAAAAGGAGAAATGGTGTTAATTAGGGTTATTAGTAAAACGGATGACGGTAAATCTTGGGATAAAGAAAGTTCTGCCACTTACAAGGATTCAGGAAAAAGGCAATACCATTTATTTAAGGAAAAATTAGCAAACAAAGAAAAATTTATTAAAACCTATTTTGTGCCTACTATTGAGTTGGGATTTCTGTCTTCAATGAATGAAAACAGTAACGATGACAAGCTTGAGCCAACAGTTGGAAAAAGTACATTTAGTAGCTTGAATTTGATCAGACAAACCATGAATCTTTCACACAATAAATTTTTCTTAAGCTATGGGCTTAATTTTAATCGAAATACAATAAGATACAGTAACAAGCAACAAGTGCAATACCTTGACAACAATGGATACATTCAAACGGCTATAGATACCATCAATACCTATAAAAGAAATAATTTTAGTGTTAACTATATTGCGATTCCTTTATTACTTGAATACCACAGCAAAAGTGATAAATTTAAAATCGCCGCTGGTGCTGAATTTGGGTTCAATGGGAAATCATCTATTTATCAAAAAGGCACCAGAAAGGAAGGTAGTTTTACGCAAACAAACCGTTATGATTTGAAAATTAATCCAACCCAAATAAACGCACTTTTGCGCATTGAGGTTCACCAAGTTGCTATTTATGCAAGGTATTCTGTTACAGAAATGTACAAAACAGATGCGTATGCTACTAATACCAATCCTAACCGCCATTTATTCTCAGTTGGAATCTGCTTATTCGGAATATAAAGGAGGCTGTAGCTAACTATTATAATAGAGCCGTTGGACGCAAGTTCAATGGCTTTTTTTATCGAATAAGTTGAATGACACCATTGATTTTTCTTGTTTCACTATCCTTATTAGGATTCTTGTTTTTAATGGTCATTAAATAATAATAAACCCCATTCGGTAATTTACCTTCTGTATTGCGCAGTTCCCCATTCCAACATTGGGTTGGCAAATAACCTTCGAATATCAAAATGCCCCAACGGTCGTATATCCATACTCTTGCTTCATCGCATGATGGGTCTATGCCTTCAATTGTAAAGCAATCATTTTTTCCATCATTATCGGGTGTAAATACATTCGGTACCTTTAATGTTTTAGAGGGGTCGGTATAAAGCTGTACAACCATAGATTCTGTGTCTTTACAACCGCTGGACGGATGCTCCACTTCTAATACGACCAAGTGTTTGCCATCGCGCTTGTAACGGTATTCTGGATTTTCTAAATTACTGAGGGCTCCGCTGTCACCAAAATCCCAAACAGGATTTTTATAATTGGTCGAGGTATTTGTAAATTTAAAATAGTTTTCACAAACCCTTGGTTCCATATCGAATGCCGCTATTGGGCTTTCTAAAACTTCTATAATTGTTGAGTCGAATTCTGCAATATTGCAACTGAATGAGTCAATTGAACTCAATCTCACTTTGTATTTTCCTTTCTTTGTAAAAATATGTGTTGGGTTTTTTATGGTGTCAATTGCGCTGCCATCGCCATAATCCCAAAAGAATTTTTTACCGTATTTGCTAGTATTAGTAAATTTAACGGTTAAAGCCTCGCAGCCAATAGTCGGTGTTGCTGTAAAATGCGCATCGACTAAAAAAGTAATTTGAAAATCAATTTTAAAAAATGCGTTGCTACAACGGGGACTAAAATTGGTTGTAAAAGGCGCACCTGTTGTTACTGGAAAATCTTGGTTGCCACCATTTTCTGGACAACTTGCACACACCGCTTGATACACAACACCTCTTTTGTCAAATCGCGAAGTTCCACCATCCACATGGTCGGGCGTAACATTTCCACCAAAATAAGTGGCATATAGCAAGTTTTTAGCATCTTTATTCATTACAAATAAATAAAAATCTTGCTGGTCCGTGATCGGTTGAAGTGCACCAGGGGTTATGGGTAATTTATTTGTGGTCAGCGAATGCAATCCATCAATAGAAATGTCACTTCCCCAACCCGAAAAATAAATATTATCACACTGGTCGACCAAAAAAGCAGAAGGCGAAATCTCCGGATTATTAATGCGATAACCAAAGGTTGTTGCTAAATTAACATTGGCTAAATTGGGCGAAAAACGCACGATAAATTGACTCGTATTGTTTTTGCCATAAGTGCCCGCCGTTCTTGTAATATTGCCTTCCGTCTGACCGGCACCGTATATTTGACCATTTACATCAATGTCTATAAAATAAATCTGATCATAGGCAGAAGTGCCGTAATAACTTGATTGGCGAAAACTGCCATCTTGCTTCAATTTAATAATAAAACCATCTGCTAAACCACCATTGTAAGAGTTTTGAACACCATTGATTGTGTAATTCATCGCAATGCTTGCGGTGCCGCCACCTATGTACACGAAGCTATCATACAAACGAATAGAATAACATGCATCGTCATCGTTGCCACCAGCAAAAGAACTGAATCGCATGGCTGTTAAATTTTTATCTAAACTGAAAATACAGCCTTCTTGCACGGAGCCCTTGCTGCTTTGAAAGGCATTCTTTATCGGAAAATTATTGCTGTAAGTGGTAGATGCTACAAATACATTATCCAAACTATCCACTACGATATCGCCTCTAAAATCATCCGCATAATTATATCTCAATTTCCTTGAATTCAGTCCGTCAAAATCACTGCCACCAATAAAAGTGCCTGCCAACATTGTTGAGCCATCCTTTGAAAGCTTAACAACAAATAGGTCGGTTTGACCATTGAAAGACGAATCGTAGCAAGTTTTAATAATGGGAAAGTTTGAGGAATAGGTGGTGCCCATTACCAATAAATTATCTTGATTATCTGTTACCAAACTATGCGGATATTCATCGTCAGAACCTCCTAAATAAGTACTGTAAAGCAATACAGTACCGGCACTGTCATATTTGTTAATGCCAATATCACATGATAGATTGGCTGGCGCTCTGCCTCCTCCGGAGCCACCGCCATAAGTGGTTTGAAATGCACCAGTTGTTACTGGAAATGCCCCATCATCGCCATCAACAATACCTGCATTGTATACAAAAGCCTTTGAATCGTGGGTTGCAGTGAACCCGAAGTTGTCTCCTTGGCTGCCACTATATGTTGCAAATATTAAAAGCGGATCGATGATGAGTGTTTTTGAGTGGTCGTATTCGCCTAATTCAAAACGCAATTCATAAGTGTTATTATTTTTTCTTAATACATATTTGCATGGAATAATAAGTGTATCTTCTCCTTTTAGTTGAAAGGCAAAAGGCTTTTCTTCAACCACTATTCCAACGCTGGTTTTAATCGTTAATGCGCCATTTTCGTTAATGTTCATGCCGCTTGTATAGGCATATTGCAGTGCAATTTGCGAAGCATCAGCATTTGGCGATAGTATGAAATTATGTTTGATATGAATGCCACTTTCAAGAACTTCTAAATCTACCCCTTTGTACAATTGACGATAAATTAGTTGATGAAACAAACCTACATTGCTGGCCCATTTTTTAGGATCATTGCCAAGGTAATAATTGT
The DNA here is from genome assembly GCA_029945665.1 of bacterium. Taxonomy (GTDB): domain Bacteria; phylum Bacteroidota; class Bacteroidia; order NS11-12g; family UBA955; genus JABMMZ01. The sequence continues at coordinate 16,906 of JAQSCZ010000027.1, forward strand.
GTTGCGTGGCCGATTTATAGAGTGATTGAATATCACAAGGCAAGGCATTTAAAAAATTAACATCATAACGGTGGTAATTCACCTTGAATGATTTTTTAAGCGTTTTGTACAGGTGAAAATGCTTCCACATCGAGTCATAGGCTAAAGGATCTTTGATTAAAGTTGTAAAACCATTGGCTCGGTAATACAATTTGCCATTTTGAATAGATTTACTGAATTTAACGATACTATCTTGCTGACCTTTATTTTGAATAAATAGATTTTGAGCATCACCGCATATACTAGCAGTCAGCCATATCGACAATAATAAAAATCCTATCTTACCCATTCAATATAACAAAGATAGACAATTACTTAATTTCGTTGCTTAATAGGACTAAAGTTTACAAAAAAATAGCCTTACTTTTGCACCTCTTATTACAAAATACGAATTCAAAATAGCATAATATGTCAGAATTAAACGAATATCAATTACAACGCAGACAGAAGTTAGACCAATTAAGGGCGATGGGAATTGATCCATATCCTGCAGATATGTGGGAAAATAATGCCACCTCAACTGAAATTTTAGCGGGTTTTAATGTTGAAGAAAATAATTTTCAAAATGTAAGAATCGCTGGTCGAATAATGAGTCTTCAACCAAAAGGAAAGGTTTGTTTTATGAAAATTCAAGATGCTGAGGGCCGTTTGCAATTGTATGTTGGTCGTGATAATATTTGTGAGGGTGAAGATAAATCATTATTTGATAACATGGTGTTGCACTTGTTGGATATTGGCGATTTCGTGGGTGTTAAAGGCGAAGTGTTCATTACCAAAACAGGCGAAACAACACTGAGAGTAAAAGAAATTAAATTCCTAGCAAAGGCCTTGAATCCATTGCCCATTGTAAAAGAAAAAGACGGCGAAATATTCGATGCTTTTACCGATCCTGAATTGCGTTACAGAATGCGCTATGTCGATTTAATTGTAAATCCGCATGTGAAAGAAACGTTTATTAAACGCACCAAGGTGGTTCAATCCTTAAGAAATACGTTTAACAACAATGGTTACATTGAAGTAGAAACACCCATATTACAAGCCATTCATGGAGGTGCTGCTGCGCGTCCATTTGCCACACATCACAACGCATTAGACATGCCTTTGTTCTTAAGAATTGCCAATGAATTGTATTTAAAAAGATTAATCGTAGGTGGATTCGAAGGTGTTTATGAGTTTGCAAAAAACTTTAGAAATGAAGGCATTGATAGAACCCACAACCCTGAGTTTACTGGATTAGAAATATATGTGGCCTACAAAGATTATAATTGGATGATGGATTACACTGAAATCATGATAGAGAATGTAGCCAATGATGTCAATGGTAGTACAGAGGTAAAAGTAGGCGAACAGGTGATTAATTTTGCCCGTCCATACAAACGTATCACTATGTTTGATGCGATTAAAGAACATACTGGTATTGATATTTCTCAGATGGATGAAGCACAAATAAGAGAAGCTTGTAAAACTTTAAATATCCACACCGACCCAAGCATGGGAAAAGGTAAATTGATAGATGAAATATTTGGAGAGAAATGCGAAAAACATTGCATTCAGCCAACATTTATCACCGATTATCCAATTGAGATGAGTCCACTAACCAAAAAACACAGGAGTGTAGAAGGTTTAGTTGAGCGATTTGAATTGTTTGTCAATGGAAAAGAGATTGCCAATGCTTATACAGAGTTAAACGATCCAATTGATCAACGCGAGCGTTTCGAGCATCAATTGCATTTGGCTGGCAGAGGCGATGATGAAGCGATGCCGTTGGATGAAGATTTTTTAAGAGCCCTGGAATATGGTATGCCACCAACTGCTGGTTTGGGTGTAGGAATCGATCGCTTAGCAATGCTCATGACGAATCAAGCATCTATTCAAGAGGTGTTGTTCTTTCCTCAAATGCGGCCAGAAGCTTCGCAGAGTAAAGCAACTGCAGAGTAAATTATTTTCTTGTCCTAAAAAACCAATAGTAGGATTTTATAGGCTTTAACACTTCATTTTAAAACTAAGGTTTTTTGAGTTTTATTGTATTGGTTCACCTTGAAATCCTATGTTTTTATTGTGTCTTCGTATTTCAAAAAAGTATAATCTCGATTAGATGACTTCAATTATAGTCACTATAAACAAATCAGAAATAATATTACCTTTGCAATATGCAAAATATCGCTCAGGTTTTAAAACAGTTAGGAATCAAGAAAGTTAGTGAAAGTGTTTGTACCGGTAATAGTTGGATCAGTGCTGTGGGTACCTCAAAAAAGGAAATTACTTCGCCAGTAGATAGCCAATTAATTGGTTCCTTAATCTATGCAAGCGAAACTGAATACGAAGCGATACTTAAAAGAACCAATGCTGCTGCCATCTATTGGAAACAAATACCTGCACCAAAACGCGGTGAAATTGTTCGCCAATATGGCAATGTGTTAAGAGAAAATAAAACTGCATTGGGCACCTTAGTGAGCTACGAAATGGGCAAGAGCCTGCAAGAAGGCTTGGGTGAAGTGCAAGAGATGATTGATATTTGTGATTTTGCAGTGGGTTTGAGTCGCCAGCTCTATGGATTAACCATGCATAGCGAACGCCCCAATCACCGGATGTATGAACAATGGCAACCATTGGGAATTGTGGGCATTATTTCAGCCTTTAATTTCCCTGTAGCTGTTTGGGCATGGAATTCAATGATAGCCTGTGTTTGTGGCGATGTTAGTATTTGGAAGCCTTCCGAAAAAACACCACTCTCTGCGGTTGCATGTATGAATTTATTGATGCCAGTTTTAAATGCAAATAAATTACCTGAAGGGATATTTACCTTAATCAATGGCGATTCAACGATTGGAAAGAAGTTGGCATCAGATGTCAGAATAGCGTTAATATCTGCCACAGGTAGTACCCGTATGGGACGTGAAGTAGGCAAAGCTGTAGCTGAAAGATTGGGTAGAAGTTTATTAGAACTTGGAGGAAATAATGCCATAATCGTCACCGAAAATGCCGATTTAAATATGGCTTTAAGAGCCATTGTTTTTGGTTCCGTGGGTACTGCTGGTCAGCGCTGCACAACGACACGTAGATTAATAGTGCACGAGAAAATATACGATGCTTTAGTAAAGAAACTGTTAGCGGCTTATAAACAATTGAAAATTGGCAATCCGCTGGATGAGAAAAACCACGTTGGTCCTTTGATCGATATAGATGCCGTTAATAATTTTAAAGCAGCACTTGAACAATTAAAAAAACAAGGAGGTAAACTGTTGATTGGAGGAAAGATTTTAAAAGGGAAGGGATTTGAAAGTGGTTGTTATGTTGAACCTGCTATTTGCGCAGCGCAAAATCAGTATGAGATTGTTCAACATGAAACCTTTGCACCCATTTTGTATCTAATGAAATACAGTAAAATTGAGGAAGCCTTGGCCATGCAGAACGACGTGAAACAGGGTTTAAGTTCTGCTATTTTCTCAAATAATATCAGAGAAACAGAATATTTCTTGTCGGCCAATGGCAGTGATTGCGGCATAGCCAATGTAAATATTGGTACGAGTGGCGCCGAGATTGGTGGTGCTTTTGGAGGTGAAAAAGAGACGGGTGGAGGAAGAGAAAGTGGCAGTGATAGTTGGAAGGCCTACATGCGTCGACAGACCAATACTATCAACTATTCAGATACTGTGCCTTTAGCGCAAGGCATAAAATTTGATTTGTAAATCAAATTGGGTTTAATCCGTTTTAAATGACTTACATAGCTTTAAATTCACAATATTTAAAGCTTTTCACCGTTGATATTAAAAAAAAATACAAACTATTCATTTAAGATTTTGGTAAATTGATATTTTCGTGTAGGTTTGTAAATTCTAGTCAGAGTTATAGTATTTTAAATAAACATGAGTAAAACTACAATATTTTTAAGAACCAGCATTTTCGCTGTCTCCCTTATTTTGTTATGTGGATGTCCAATTAGTCTTTCTAAACCAGATGGAGCTAAAGCCAGATATCAATACAAGTATGCTGCCGATTTGTATTCGCAAATTGCACTCAAAATTAAAGATAAGGACACCGCTCAGAGAGTAAGAATGGATGCAGCATTTTGTTATAGAATGGCCAATGAGTACGATAAAGCCATAAAAGCTTACGATAAAGTTTTAAAGAAAGATCCAAAAAATACAGAGGCTTTGTATCAAGTTGGTGTTTTAAAAATGAAAACAGCAGACGGCAAACCAGATGCTTTGAGAGAAGCGAGAGGTTATTTCAAAAGATACTTAGAAGAAGTGCCGAATGATGAGCGTGTAATTAAAAAAGTAGCCGCCATTGACAGTGTTGAAAGTTGGATTAAAGATGCCCCTAAAAGCAGATACAAAGTAAGCAATGTGAAACAAATTAATACGAAAGCTTCAGAATATGCACCCATGATTGCAAGTAAAAAGGATGACAAATTGTATTTTACAACGGATAGAGAAGGTGGAATTCGTAAAAAACAAATTGATGGTTATATTGGATTTAGTTACCACGATATATGGTATGCAAACGCAAAAAAAGTAAGAAGGACTGCAAAGAACCCCAATCCTCCATTGGTATTCGAGAAGCCTTTGATTGCATTAGGAACCATCAATACAAAATTCAATGATGGTACTTGTTGCTTTGATAGAAAATTTACTACAGTATATTACACACAATGTAACGGGACAGATGGTAAATCAAAAACTTGTAAATTATTCCAAGCCAAACTTTCTGGTGACCTTTGGGGTGAAGAGCAAATGTTAGAATTTTGCATTAATGATTCTTTTAATTATGCGCATCCAACACTAAGCGACGATGGTAAAAAATTATATTTTTCAAGTGATAGACCTGATGGAATGGGTGGATATGATATTTGGGTTTGTGCCTACAACCAAAGAGCGAAAGGATGGGGCGAGCCTGTTAATTTAGGGGATAGTATTAACACTCCTCAAAATGAAATGTATCCATATTGGAACAGTCACGACGCTAATTTATATTTCTCTTCAACTGGTCATTTGGGTATGGGTGGTTTTGATATTTTCCGATCAGAAGGTGGTGGTACAGAATGGACAGCGCCAGAAAACTTAAGAGCACCTTTGAACAGTGGTGGTGATGATTTTGCGATTACTTTCGATATTCAAAATCCCGACCATGGCTACTTCTCTTCAAACAGAGAAGGTGGAAAAGGAAGTGATGATATTTATGAATTCAATGTTTCTCCTTTGGTAATTGAGTTAGAAGGCTATGTTTATGAGTGCGTTTTGCCAAAATCAAATCCAGATAAACATAATTTATCAAAACCATTAGCAAATTCAACCATCACCATTACTAACAACATTGATTCTACAAAAATGATTGTTAAGACCGATGCAGCTGGTTATTACAGAGTAACTTTAAAAGAAAAAACCAATTACGAAATTTTATGTCAAAATTTAGAATTGTACTATTTTGATGCAGAGGTTAAACAGAAAACAACCAAAGGCATTAAAATTTCAACCGTGCTTAGACAAGATTTTTGCTTATATTCTCAAATTATCGAAGAAGTTGTTCCAATTTATTACGATTTAGATAAAGCGAATATTCGTCCGGATGCTGCAAAAGTGCTTGATGAAAAGATTTTAGTACTATTAAGGAAATATCCAAAACTTAGACTTGAATTAGGTTCACACACCGATTGTCGTTCATCTTATGCTTACAACGAAAACCTATCTCAAAGAAGAGCGGATAGTGCGGTTGCATACCTAGTAAAAGCAGGTATCGATGAAAGAAGATTAGTAGCAAAAGGTTATGGGGAGTCTCAATTGGTGAATGATTGTCAGTGTGAGGGTGCTGTTAAAGTGCCTTGTACTGAAGAGAAGCATCAGGAGAACAGAAGAACCACCATTAAAACTTTGGATGTTAATTTTGATCCAAAAGTGAGCGAAGTGAAAAGTGGTGATAAAAATAACACCAATGTTAAGCCTATCATTGTTAAAATGGAGAATAAGGACAACAAATTCTTGGTGAATGCAGCTGGTAACAATGTTGAAAGCACTGGCAGAGCCTTAGTGGCGCCAGGGGCTGATATCACTATTTCAATGATCGAACTAAAGAATCTCATTGATAAAAAAGTTATAAAGGCAGAAGATTTAGTCGGCATTACCCTTACCGATGTTTTGGCAGGTAAGCTAAAACCAAACGCAACTGTTAAATTGAATATGCTTAGAATTGGTGCTAAAGATGGTGGTAAAACATTAACGAATGTAGTCGTTAAAATAGCATCTCAAGGCAATCCATATACATTCGGTTTCGATGCATTAAAAGCGTTGGATGCAACAGTGAATACAGAAGAAGCAGAAATTACTTTTAAAAATGTAAACAAAAATGCAATGCCCAATGGAGCTATTGAAAGCAATGGAACCAAAGGTGCTGCGAATACAACACCAAGTGTCACTGCGCCGGTAGTTCCAAAAGCCGATACAGTTTCAATGGCTGATTACAAAACGGTTACTTTGATTGAAGATGGCGGTGCTCTTATGATCCCAACCATGGTAAATGATAAAGAGAATGTGAATTGGAGTTATGAGGTTACAAGTAGAAAAGTTGAAATTACTGAAGACATGGTTAAACAATTGTTAGATAGCAAAACCATCAGCAAGAAGGATTTTGAAGATGGCGAGTCAATTAAACTAACAGATGGCACCAAATTACCTAGTAATACCTTTGTTATTGCAACACTTCAAATTGGCGATGTAACCCTTGAAAACGTTCGTGTGGTTATCAGTACGAAAATTACTGTGCCTACCATTGGTGGTGCAAATGTTATTATGAAAAAAATGTTTGCAGTAGTAAAGAATAAGACACTTTACATGAAGCCAAAAGAGAAAAGATAGAAGCCGGTTGAATAAGGCTTAAATTGTATAAATATTTAAAAATGGGTATTGGTTTAATCTAATACCCATTTTTTATTTATTGGGGTTACAATAAAATTAACTTATTTTGCGTTTTACACTATAAACCCTTAATTTCGTATGTCAGTAATGAAATTACACATGAAAAAAATCTGTTACTTAGCACTATCACTGTTTTTTGCGCTCAATGCTCAGGCTGTTGAGAAAAAAAATGGTACTTCGCTAGATTTTGGGTTATACCTAGGTGGGTCTAACTATTGGGGTGATTTAACCAGGGATTATCAACCACTGTGGAGCAAAACAAAATTGGCTGGAGGTTTATTAATTCGATACAATATAAATCCATACATTACATTCAAGGGATCTGCCGTTTATGGTCAAATTCAAGGGTCTGATAAGAATTATAGCTACGATAAGTATAGAACTCGCAGAAATTTAAGTTTTAAATCAGATATCGTTGAATTCTCTGCTCAGGTAGAATGGAATATTTTAGGGTATGAAAATACAAGAACAAGTTATGGTTGGTCCCCTTATTTATTTGGAGGCGTTTCCGTTTTTAGGTTCAACCCCAAAGCTAAATTCAATTATATATCAGGTCTTCATGATCCATCGCTTCAATCGCAAGATGGGGAATGGATTGAACTGCAACCTTTGGGAACAGAAGGTCAAGAAACTACTAAATTCAACGATAAAAGAAGATACTCTCTAACACAAATAAGCATTCCTCTTGGAATAGGTTCAAAATGGCAATTAGATGACCATTGGGCCATAGGGGTTGAATTTGGTGTTCGCAAAACCTTTACAGATTATTTGGATGATGTTTCTTCTATTTATGTAGATGATCAAATTGTGGGTGGGGCAAGTGGTCCAATGGCAGTGGCATTAAAAGATAGAAGCGCTGAATTGCCAAATGAAATAAAATTTGATAACAATGATCCAAGAGGTAATCCTAAAACCAAAGATTGGTATTTAATCACAGGCATTACGCTAACGTATAGAATTCTTGGTGGTCGCCAACCTTGTTTTAATTTCTAGCTTATAGAGTAGAAAACTTACTAAGTGTCATATTTAAAGTATTTTTTAGCAGTATTTTTATGCTGTAGTTTATCTTTTATATCCTTTGCTCAATATAGGAATGGTAAATCTGAAATTGGATTGCTTTTAGGTGGAAGCAATTATTTTGGTGACTTAGCGCCAGAAATTAAATTTAATGAAACGAAATTCAGTTGTGGTTTTTTTGTCAAACAAAACCACACCAAATTCTTTAGCAGTCGCTACCAATTTGCGTATGCAAGGATTGCTGCATCAGATAAAAATTTCAAAGCCAATGAATATCGCAACTTGTCCTTTTTTAGTAATATTTATGAATTAGGTTATAATGCTGAGTTTAATTTTTTGCCGTTTGGCATGAATGTGCTTGAAAAGAATTCAACGACCTTTGTTTTTGCTGGATTTAATATGTTTTATTTTAATCCTAAAACCAGACTATTGAACGGTGATAAAGTGGAATTGAGAGATTTTGGAACAGAAGGTCAAGTTTTAAATAATAAAAGAAAATATTCCCTCATTCAACCCTCCATTACTTTAGGATTGGGGTATAAAGTAAATATTAGTGATCGATGGGTGATAGGAACAGAACTCGGTTTTCGTAAAACCTTTACAGATTATTTAGACGACACAAAGGACGTTTACACCGATTATAATGCTTTGAATGCAAAACAAGGAACCAATGCAGCCAACCTCTCGCAGGCACAGGTTCTAGATGGCCATCCAGCCATAGATGCCAATACGATGAGAGGCGATACCCATCTTAAAGATTGGTATTTTATTGCAGGAGTAACTATTTCTTATAGATTTGTAACTACTTTTTGTAATCATCCGTTTTAAGCATACGGATATTTTACCTTACTTTTGCATGCTAACAGTAAATTACAAAATGGCCTCAAAAAGCCTCTTGACAGAAATCAACCTAGAAAAAATGCCTAAACATGTTGCCATTATTATGGATGGTAACGGTAGATGGGCTAAAAAAAGAGCCTTGCCAAGAGTGGTTGGTCATGAATATGGTGTAAAGTCTGTAAGAAATGTATCAGAAGCAGCCGCTTCATTAGGCGTAAAATATCTAACGCTTTATACTTTTAGTACAGAAAATTGGAACCGACCAAAATTAGAAGTTGCCGCTATTATGACTCTATTGGTTAGAACCATTAGAAAAGAAGTGGCTACACTTCAAAAAAACAATATCAGATTGCGTACTATAGGCGATATTAAAGGATTGCCAGCAGATGCTTACAATGAGTTGTTGGAGGCTATGAAGTTGACCGAGCATAATACCAAAATGGATTTAATATTAGCTATTAACTACAGCGCCCGTTGGGATATTATTCAAGCAACCAAAGCCATAGCAGAAAAGGTGAAAGCGGGTACCTTAGACGTCAATAGTATTAATGAAAATGAAATTTCCAATGCTTTAGATACTGGACATTTTCCCGAACCTGAACTCCTAATTCGCACCAGTGGTGAGTACCGTATCAGCAATTTTTTGTTATGGGAAATGGCCTATGGCGAATTTTATTTTACAGATGCCTATTGGCCAGAATTCGACAAAGAATCATTCTATAAAGCAATCATTGATTACCAAAAGCGTGAAAGACGTTTTGGAAAAACCAGTGAACAAATAACCGATCATCACAATGCGTAATATTTTTAAATTAGTAACTCTGTTTTATCTGATGGTAGGCGCTTTGGTTGTAGCGGCTCAAAATGATAGTAACAGGTTGTACCTTCCACTTGATTACAATAAGCCAATAGATTATGTTATTGCCGGAATAGAAACTCAGGGCAATAAATACATTGATAAAAATGCTATAATTTTTAATAGTAATTTATCGATTAATCAATCCATAAAAATTCCTGGTAACGAAATATCTACCGCAATTGAGAATTTGTGGAAACAAGATTATTTTTCTAGCATTAAAATTTATGCCAAAAAAATAGAAGATGAAAAAATATATCTCATCATAGCGGTTAAAGAAAGACCGCGATTATCCAAATTTTCACTCAGGGGTTTGGGAAAAAGTGAGTCCAAGAATTTAAGAGAAGAATTGACCATTAAGGCTGGTATGTTAATTAATGAAAACTTGATTAATAGAACCAAAAGAGAAATTACCAATCACTATTATAAAAAAGGTTTTTATGGTGTAAAAATTGATATTAGACAAGATCCCGATACCTTTCCAAATAAGGATATTCTAAGAATAGCGATTGATAAGGGTAAAAAAGTAAAAGTGTACGACATTGAATTTGTAGGAAATGAGACTTTAACAGACAAAGAATTGCGTAAAACCTTGTCGAAAACAAAACGTATAAAAGGTAAAATCAATCTTTTAAAATCTTCGAAATTTATTGAAGAAACGTATATTGAAGAAAAGGAAGAAATTGTAAAGAAATACAACAGTAAAGGATACAGAGATGCTACTTTAACGTTCGACTCAGTTGTAAAAATAAGCAATAGCCGAGTAGCCATAAAAATTGGTGTTAATGAAGGTCGCAAATATTATTTTAGGAATATTGTGTTCACCGGTAATAATAAATATACGAGCGAGGATTTAACCAAAATATTAGGTATTAAGAAAGGCGATATTTATGATCTTTCGGTATTAGAGGAGCGTTTGATATACAGTCAAAACGGTTCTGATATTTCAAGTTTATACATGGATGATGGCTATTTATTCTTTGGAATTACTCCAGTGGAAACTAAAGTAGAGAATGACAGCATTGATTTTGAGATTCGCATTGTAGAGAGAGCTCAGGCAGTGTATGACAAAATTAAAATTATTGGAAATACTAAAACCAGCGACCATGTAATTTTAAGGGAACTAAGAACACGACCAGGTCAAAAATTCTCGAGAAGTGATATCCAAAGATCAATTCGTGAATTGTCTCAGTTGGGATATTTTGATCCACAGGCAATGGGGGTGAACCCAATTCCAAATCCAGGGGCAGGTACGGTGGATATTGAATATAAAGTAGCAGAAAAAGCGAACGATCAGATAGAATTATCTGGCGGCTGGGGTGGAAATAGGAATAATGCGAATCAATTAGGTACAAATTATGGTGGTTTTGGTGGATTAGTGGGCACCTTAGGTTTAACGCTAAATAATTTTTCAACTAGAAAATTATTGCATCCCAGTGCGTGGAATCCACTTCCTTCAGGTGATGGCCAAAGATTAAGCATAAGAGCCCAATCCAACGGCTTGTTTTATCAATCGTATAATTTCTCATTTACTGAACCTTGGTTGGGTGGTAAAAAACCCAATGCATTTACAACGAGTATTTATAGAACTAACCAATCCTTTGATAATAAAGGTCGTTCCGATCCTGCTAAGCAATTTATTAGAATTACAGGTGCTTCATTGTCTTTGGGTAAACGCTTGCGTTGGCCTGATGATTTTTTCTCGGCTTTTTATTCCCTAAGTTATTCGCAATATAATTTACAAAATGCCAATGGTGCTTATGGACTTCAAATTAACACAGGTAAAAGCAATAATATAGAACTTAAGTTTGCTTTGTCAAGGAGTTCTACAACCGAGCCTATATTTCCAACTGGTGGCTCATCCTATAATTTTAGTTTGGCTGTTACTCCGCCATTTTCAAGTTTTACGAATAAGGATTATTCTACTTTAGGGGTTGCCGAAAAATTCAAATTTATTGAATATCACAAATGGAAATTTGATGCTGAAAACTATACCCAACTATTTGGAAAGTTTGTGTTAGCTACAAAGTTGCGATTTGGATACTTAGGTTTTTACAACAAAACATTGGGTTTATCTCCATTTGAACGATTTATGGTGGGCGGTAGTGGTTTGAATAGTTTTGGACAACTTGGAACCGAGATTATTTCATTGAGAGGATATCCTGATAGAACCATTACACAGAATGCTGTAGGCACGGGCTCGAGCGCAGGCGCCTCTATTTTTAATAAATTTACTTGTGAATTGCGTTATCCATTGACGAACTCTCCAAGTGCATCGGTTTATTTTCACACATTTGCCGAGGCCGGTAATGCTTGGATCGACCCAAGAACATACAATCCTTTTGATTTAAAACGAAGTGCTGGTGTCGGTGTGCGTTTGTTCTTACCAATGTTTGGATTATTGGGGTTAGATTATGCTTATGGCTTCGATTGGAAGACTTTAAGAAGTGGATTAACTCAAAAGCCAGGACAATTTCACTTCTTTATTGGGCAGCAATTTTAGTATTTAAGCACCTAATTTATAAACCATTTTGGAAATTTAGCGCAATTCTATTACTTTTGCAGTCCGTTTTTTAAAAGTATTGATTTATGATTAAGCCACTGAAAGCCTTTGATGTTGAATTTGTAAAGCTTGGACAAGGTGAGCATTGGTTTAATTTCGACATAGATAATGATTTTTTTGAAGCGTTTGAGAGTTCTTTAACAGCCGAAGATTTAAAGTTAAAATTGAGTTTTACCAAGGGTAGTAATACCTTTACACTAATATTTATGTTAGAAGGTAAGGTAAATGTAGATTGCGATAGGTGTTTGACTCCAGTTAATTTACCCATCAAAAGCACTAATATGCTGATGGTTAAGATAACAGAAAACCTATTGGAAGATCAGGATGACATCATTTATATGCTGCCTTCAGAGTATAAAATGAACATTGCACAACCCCTTTATGACTTTATCTTACTTTCCTTGCCAATCAAAAAAACATGTGATTTGGTAGGAAGGACTTGTGACAAGACAATAACTGGTAAAATTACCCAGGTTATTGATGTTGAAATGCAAGAAACAGAAGCTGAAAGAGCCACCGATTTTGAAGAAGAAGATTAATAATAAAAAATAAATAACGATTATGCCAAATCCAAAACGAAAGATTTCCAGAACCAGAAGAGATAAACGTAGAACACACGATAAATTGGGTAACAAACAATTTATTGCTGACCCTACAACAGGCGAAGTTTCAATTTATCACCGTGTAAACCTTGAAACAGGTATGTACAGAGGTGTTAAGGTAATGAAGGGTCGTAACGATTAATTCATAACCAGCAAATGCGCATTGGTATTGATGCCATGGGAGGCGATTTTGCTCCACTTGAAGCCGTAAAAGGCTGTGTGGACGTTAAAAAAGCTATGCCCGAAATTGTACCGGTTTTATTTGGCAATAAAGCTAAAATCAACGAAGTACTTAGGGATTTGAATATTCCTGAGAACTCCTTCGAAATAATTCATGCTGAGGAAGTAATTGAAATGAGTGAGCATGCCACTAAAGCAATTGCTCACAAAAAAAATTCTAGCATTAACATCGCTTACCGACATTTATTAGAAAAGCAAATTGAAGCTTTTATTGGTGCAGGTAATACGGGTGCCATGTTAGTTGGTTCGATGTTTTCTGTAAAGGCCATCGAAGGTGTTCAGCGTCCAACCATTGCCTCTATTTTGCCAAAGGTAAAAGGCGGTTTTGGCGTTTTGATAGATGTTGGGGCCAATGCCGATTGTAAACCAGAAGTGCTCAATCAATTTGCCATACTAGGGTCTTTATATGCACAAAATGTATATGGAATTCAAAATCCAAAGGTGGGTTTACTAAGCATCGGTGAAGAAAAGGAAAAAGGTAATTTATTGACCCAAGCAACCTACCCATTATTGGAAATGAATGATAGAATCAATTTCGTAGGCAATATAGAAGGTCGCGATATATTTGGCGACAAGGCAGATGTTGTTGTATGCGATGGTTTTACTGGCAATATTGTGCTTAAAGTGTGCGAAGGCTTTTATTATAATCTGGTTAAATTAGGTGTGCAAAATGATTATTTGGAAACCTTTAATTTCAAACATTATGGTGGGTCAGCAATTCTTGGCGTTAACGAACCCGTTATAATTGGCCATGGTATTTCTAAGGCTGAAACCTTTGTTAGCATGTTCAAATTAGCGAAAGATGTAGTTGATTCAAAATTAATTGAAAAAATAAAACAATCTTTTTAGCAATAAATATACGGATATTTTTTACTTTGCACCCTTCAAACTGATCAAAATTTCATTTTAATGAGTAAAATCACTGCAGCTATAACCGCAATAGGTGGGTATGTCCCCGAAACAAAACTTACAAATTTTGATTTAGAAAAATTGGTAGATACCAATGATGAATGGATAACTTCTCGAACTGGTATCAAAGAAAGACGTATCCTGAGTGAACCTGGTAAAGCTACCTCAGATATGGCAGTAGTTGCGGTCAATGAGTTGTTAAAGAAAAGAGGCATTACCGCAGAAGAAATAGACTTGCTTATAGTCGCTACGATTACAGGTGATCTTGTGTTCCCATCATGTGCCAATATAGTATGTGATAAAATAGGGGCTAAAAACGCCTGGGGATTCGATTTGGCCGCTGCTTGTAGTGGTTTTTTATATGCACTAGACACTGGAGCCAAGTTTATTGAATCGGGCAAACACAAAAAAGTTGTGGTTTGTGGGTTCGATAAAATGAGCGCCATTATTGACTACACCGATCGCAATACATGTATTATATTTGGGGATGGTGGAGGTGCAGTTTTACTTGAACCTAACGAAGAAGGATACGGTATTTTAGATTCTATTTTAAAATCGGATGGAAGCGGTAGAGAATTTTTACACCAAAAAGCAGGTGGTTCTTTAAAACCACCAACACACGAAACAATCGATGCGCGCGAACATTATGTTTACCAAGAAGGTAAAACAGTGTTTAAGTACGCCACAACCAATATGGCCGATGTATCGACTCAAATAATGGAGAGAAATCATTTAACCCCAGATGATGTCGATTATTTATTAGCCCACCAGGCCAATAAGAGAATTATCGATTATACAGCGGAAAAAATGAATTTAGCACCAGAAAAAGTGCTAATGAATATAGAAAAATATGGCAATACCACTAGCGGAACTTTGCCACTGTTATTCTGGGATTTTGAAAAGCAATTTAAAAAAGGTGATAACCTAATTCTAGCAACCTTTGGTGGTGGCTTTACTTGGGGTAGTATTTATATTAAATGGGCATACAATAGCTAATTCAAAAATTTCAAATCAAATTTCAATCAAAATAAATCAAGCATATTATGGATATTAAAGAAATAGAAAACTTAATAAAGTTTGTATCTGCCCAAAAAAATGTCGGCGAGGTAGAAATCGAAAAAAAAGATTTTAAAATTGTTATCAGAAAGCCAATCAATCAGATTGTTTCTGCTCCACAATATATTCAAGCTTCTGCGCCTTCCTTGCCTGCAGCAGCGCCAGTATTAGCAGCACCTGCAGCAGCTACACCAGTAGCAGAAAAGCCAGCAGTTGCAGATAATTTAATTACAATTAAATCGCCAATGATTGGTACTTTCTATCGTTCCTCATCGCCCGATAAACCGTTGTTTGTCAATGTTGGTGATGAAGTGAAACCAGGTAAAGCGGTTTGTATCATCGAAGCGATGAAATTATTTAATGAAATAGAATCTGAAGTAAGCGGTAGAATCGTAAAAGTGCTTGTTGACAATGCAACACCAGTAGAGTACGACCAACCATTATTCCTTGTTGAACCTAACTAAGAGTCAATTCAATTAATTGGTTGATTCAATGACCTACTTAAATCAACCGATTTGAAAATTATCTATTTACACGAATGTTTAAAAAAATATTAATAGCCAACCGCGGAGAAATCGCTTTACGTATTATTCGTACTTGTAAAGAGATGGGCATTAAAACTGTTGCTGTTTATAGCACAGCTGATAAAGAAAGTTTACATGTGCGATTTGCAGACGAAGCAGTTTGTATTGGTCCAGCGCCTAGTAACTTATCCTACCTTAAAATTCCTAATATTATTGCAGCGGCAGAAATTACCAATGCCGACGCTATTCACCCTGGATATGGTTTCTTAAGTGAAAACGCAAAATTCAGTCAAGTTTGTAAAGACCATGGTATCAAATTTATTGGTGCTACTCCTGAACAAATTAATGGCATGGGCGATAAAAGTAATGCGAAAGACTCAATGAAGAAAGCAGGTGTTCCTACCATTCCTGGTAGCGACGGTTTGCTTGAAACATTTGATGAAGGTATAAAATTAGCCCAAGATATTGGATATCCTGTAATTATTAAAGCTACTGCCGGTGGCGGTGGTCGTGGTATGCGTATTATTTGGAAGGACGAAGAGTTTGAAAAGGCCTGGGATTCGGCTAAAACTGAGGCAGCTGCTGCTTTTGGTAACGATGGTATTTACATGGAGAAATACATTGAAGAACCTAGGCACATCGAAATTCAAATTGCAGGCGACCAATATGGTAAAGTTTGTCATTTGAGTGAGCGCGATTGCAGTATCCAAAGAAGACACCAAAAATTAATTGAAGAGAGTCCATCTCCTTTCATGACAGCTGATTTGCGTAAAAGAATGGGTGAGGCTGCAAAGAAAGCTGCTCAATGCATTAATTACGAAGGTGTGGGTACAGTTGAGTTCTTGGTAGATAAACACCGTAATTTCTATTTTATGGAGATGAATACCCGTATTCAGGTAGAACATCCAGTAACAGAGGAAGTCATTAACTACGACCTTGTAAAAGAGCAAATAATGATAGCTGCGGGTCAGCCTATATCTGGAAAGGATTACGAGCCAATGAAACATGCCATTGAGTGCAGAATTAATGCCGAAGATCCTGCCCATAATTTCAGACCAAGTCCAGGTAAGATTACCAATTTCCATATTCCTGGGGGGCATGGAATACGTGTCGATACGCATGCTTATGCTGGATATCAAATACCTGCCAATTACGATAGCATGATTGCAAAACTAATTGTGAGTGCCCAAACCCGTGAAGAATGTATTGTGAAAATGGAGCGTGCATTGGATGAGTTTGTAATCGAAGGGGTGTTTACTTCTATTCCTTTACAAAGACAAATTATGAAAGACAAGAACTTTAGAGAAGGCAATTTTACGACTGCCTTTATGAATGATTTTGTTTTCAAACCTTAGTTAACTTTTTGAAACTTCTAATTTCTCTGATATTATTATTTGGAGGGGTAGAGCTTTGTGCCCAAAAAATTTCACTAATTGGGAAATGGAAATCGACTAATTATGGTGAAACAACTACAATGGTTTTTCAATCAGATAGTTCTGTTATATTTATTTCAGGACAATCGGATACTTTTAATAGGGAAATCTTTAACGAGAAGATTAAAATTATTTTTACCTATTCATTCAACGACAGCGCAAGTCCTAGTCAAATTAATTTAGTTGGTAGAACCTTGCCAACATTAAAAACAAGCATGAGAATCGAGGGGATTTATAAGTTCATTTCAAAAGATAAACTACTTATCCGATTTGGATTTAATGGTGAAGTAAGACCGAAAGATTTTCATTCAATTGGCGGGCAAACTATGATTACTCTGATAAGAATAGAATAAATACAATACTAAAAGTATTCATATAGCCGTTATAGGTATATGAAAATTAAAATTGGTGTGACACTTTTATTGCTCGTGTGTTCTGCGCAAACCATTTATTCATTTGATAAGAACCGTTATCTTTCAATTGAAAAAGCGGCAACAAATCCGGCGGTAGTTGTTAAGTTTAATAGCAAAGGTGGTCATCAAGGCTACTGCATGGAAATGGCCATAGAGAACACTGGCTATGATACTTGTTTTGCATGGGTTGAAGCGGGTAGGCGCTTGATAAGTGATGAGGAGAAGCAGCAAGATATTTTTATAGTAAAGAGTCAATATGTAATGGTTGAACCAAGAACAAAATTGCTATTTAGTTTATTCGGATTTTGTTGCCAAAGTCACGATGCCAGTCCGCATGCAGGAACAGTTTTTAAAATGGGCTATATTGAAAATAAAGATTGGCAAAGTTTGGCCAATACTATCAACACCAATAATTTTGATATGGGTGCAATTCAACATGCTGTGTGGGCTGTTTCGAATAATCATCCTGTTAGTTCTATTGACAAAGGCAAAGACGATAAGAACATACTTTTGTTGCAGACTGTGGCAGGTATTAAACACATTGAACTGCCTTGGTATAACATAGGGTACAAAAAAAGTACGAATAGACTTTTTAGCAATGTGCCTTCACGTATTTATTCTGAGATTAATTACAACTTACCTTATAATGGCGAAGTAAGTATAGTGGTGCGAGATAGATATGGCATTGTGCAATCTACATTATTAGAGGATGTGCCTAAGGACCAAGGAAAAAATAAGTATTATTTTGATTTGGATATTGGTGGTTGGAAAGATGGCAACTATACGGTGGAGGTGGTGTTAGATGATAATAAAATTATTGAAAAGAAAAAGTTCGAGATCAATACGCAATTGAGTGAATAGCTGTGATTTTAAAGTGTTTGAATATTTTTATGGCATATTGGCAGTTCTAAACCTTATATTGCCAAAGGTTTTGCTTATTAATTTAAATTTAAAAAACTGTGATGATTTTTATGAATTATAAAAGAGTCTATTGGTTATTAATCTTTTGTTTTGTTTGTCTGCAAATAAGGGCTGTTGAGTCTATTGACGACAATGGGAAGAGTGTATTTTTTCTAGATAAATCTAAAATTAATCAACATGACTTAAGTGGGTTTAAATTTCAAAGACAATTGGATTTATTGTCTGACACCGCCTTAATTAATACTTTTTATAGAAAATATAAATGCCCCTATCCATTGGATTTTAAATTGGTAAAAAGACGATTGAGTATCGCAAATTATGACAATATAAATTGTTTTGAAGATAAAATTTTTGTCACTGCCCGGTTTTTAACACTTGATTCAAATCGTAAGAGAATGGAGTATATCATTATTGAATATACAGCAGATCTTAAGTTCAAGCAATTGTATTTATTGTATAGTTCATTACTTCGAAATGAGGGAAATGCCTTCTTATACCCGCGTTTTCGACTCTTATTTAATAATCAAAATGAAGTGATGTTTACGACTCGTTTTTCATTAAAATCTAAATCAACTGACAGCATGGGGAGCTTTGCTGTCTATAAAATGAATGCCAAAAGCGGTGAGTTGCAATTTAGTAGATTGCTCAATGTACCTAAGCCGATAAAGGACTTTATTGTTCAAGATTTTTCATTGTATCCATTTGGACATATAATGTATCCAATCTCTATTCCGTTTAATTTTTCAAATAGTCCCGCCTACTTTTGTTTTCCTTACTGCATTGTAAGAAATTTTAATGGGAGTAAGGTGATGGACCCTTTTCATCATGTCTCCTATAACAGAGATAGTTTTCTGAAGCATTGTTATGTTGATCTGAAGATGACATCTCTTGGACAAGCATTTAATCGAACCCCTACCCGAGAATTAGTACTCGCTTACAGCACAAACAAAGATACTTTACAACTTTTAGTTGGGAATTATCAGAGTCAGAAAAATAAACTGGCCATTGTCGAAATTATTGGCAAACAAATTGAAATAACAGCCTTAAAAAGTGAAGTCGATTTAGCCTCTACTTATTTTCAAATGATTAATCACAAGGTACTTGCTATCCATGAGGAAAATGGGGCCTATGCTTTAAATTATATCGATTAAAGCAAAAGTGAATTTTATTTGTTAATTTAGCAGTATGGAAAATAAATTGCAAAGAAGAAGTTTTATTACCAGGCTTTCTATGGCTTTGGCATCGGCCATTGCTTTGCCATTAACTAGTTTTTCAAGCAAGATTAAACAATCGCTTACAAGCAATCCTATGATAGATCCAATATTAAGTATAAAACCATTGGGCTTTCAATGGGAAACAGCCGATCCCTTTTTATTTTGTGTTCACCATGAAGATAAATTTCCAAAAGGCAATGATACGATGGGCCCTGTTACCTCAATGCAAGGCCGAAGCTTGGGCGATGATTTTATTATTAAAGATGGTTTTCGCATGTACCATGGTAAAACAGTGCCTGGCTTTCCCGGCCACCCACACCGCGGTTTTGAAACCATTACTGTCGTGCGTCAAGGCATGGTAGACCACGCCGATTCTATTGGTGCCGCTGGTCGTTATGGCGATGGCGATGTGCAATGGATGACAGCAGGAAAGGGTGTGCAACATTCTGAAATGTTTCCTTTGTTAAGCAAGGAAAAAGAGAACCCTATGGAATTGTTCCAAATATGGTTGAATTTACCGAAGAAAAATAAAATGGTTGCTCCACATTTTAAAATGATGTGGCGCGAAAGTATTCCTAATTTTAGTTTTACTGATGCCAACAAAAAGAAAACAAATATTGAGGTAATTGCTGGAAAAATAGAAACCACCGAAGCGCCTACTCCTCCGCCCGATTCATGGGCATCGGATGCTGCCAATGAATTGGCTATTTGGAATATTAAAATGGAAGCTGGTGCCAGTTGGACCGTACCTAAGGCATCGCTCGGTATTAATCGGACTTTGTATTTTTATGAAGGCGATTTGTTAAATGTTGGAGCTACAGCTGTTACCAAATACAATGCCGTTGAACTAATGCCCAACATGGATATTAATATAGTTGCAGGCGGCAATGCAGTTAGTATTTTAATGTTACAAGGAAAACCTATTGGTGAGCCAGTAATATCTTATGGTCCATTTGTGATGAATACCAAAGAAGAGATTAACCAAGCGTTCGAAGATTACCATCAAACACAATTTGGTGGTTGGCCATGGTCGCGTTTCGATCAGGTGCATGATAGAGAAAAGGGCAGATTTGCCAAACATGCTGATGGTAGTGAAGAAGTGAAACCAAAAGAATAACTGAGATTCAGAGAGAAATTTATTTTATTTCTTCATAATCAATGTATTCTCCCTCATTGTTTGAAGGTTTGTTTTTATCATTTGATGGTTTAGTAGGCTCTTGATTATTCATTTTTTCATGCATCGCATTCATGTTCCTTTGAAAATCATTGGAGACTTTTTTAACTGTAAAAATCATTTTTAACAATTGCCAAATGGCATATATAATGAAAAGATTGAAAAGTATTTTTAACAAAGTGACTTAATTTATATTGCAAAATTAACGAATTATTGACATTGCGTATTTATTTATTCCGATAAAATGGAGTAATAGACATTTTTAATGCTATTTTTAAGACGCAAGCTTCTAATAGACAT
>JAQSCZ010000028.1 GCA_029945665.1 bacterium
GGCCGCTAGTAAGCCGTGGTACCAGCCATATGTGCAACCTTCGTAACAGTCATAAAATATTATTACTCATTATTTAATTATCCTGAATTCTTTGTTTTCTAATATCCATCAATTTCTTGACAGAAAAAAGAAAATACAATACAAAAAAAACAAAAATAAATCTAGTTAAATGATGCTTGTTTAAATTTACAAAAATAATACCCAGTATTGAAGTAAACAATTGCAACCAAGCCAATAATCTTTTATCTGTTATTGTAGGCGCTAATTGTTCACCTTTCGTTTGGTGCAATCTTACAATTCTATAAATTCCGTAAATGAAACCTGCCGGCATGAAAATAAGTATGGGTTGATCAAATTTATACTTAACTACTATGTATACTGCAATACCTAAAATAAAGACCATCCTTAAATACGCAATGATTAATTTGTCTTTGTAATCAAAAGTGGGGTAATATTTATAAAGGAAACAACCCATCATAAACATTACAACAACTGAGACATTAAACCAAATGAATAAGGTGTCTTGTAATTCCATTAAACAAATATAAAGCTTATGGTTTATAAAACTGATTTTAATTCTATCGCATAAAGCGTAAGTCTGCCGAAAATAGATTCCATTTAGTTTGAACAATTATAACTTTGAATTGTTAAATTAATATATTTATTATGGCTACCAAAACTCAAAAAAAAACAGAAAATATCAATGAAAAAATAATCTCATTTTACATGGATTATGTATTGACAGAGCAAAAGCAACCTGCATCCATTTATGCATTTGCAAAGCATTTAGGTATCACTGAGGCTGAATTCTATAAAACTTATACTTCATTTAAAGACATTGATATCGCCATTTGGAAAGGTGTGGCAGAAAACACCATCAATGCTTTAATGGCCTCTGAAGAATTTGAAACCTATAATTCTAGAGAGAAATTATTAGGCTTCTTTTATACCCTAGTTGAAGCGTTAAATGCTAACCGAAGTTATTTTATCTATAGTTTAAAAGCACAAGGTGCTATGCATAAAAATTTAGGTGAATTTAAAGAACAAATTGAAAACTTTGCTAAACCAACCATACAGCAAGGTCTGGCAGATAAGGAACTTGAGGAACGGAAATTTATAAGCGATCGCTATTACGATGCTGTTTGGGTTAATACCTTATTTATTCTAAATTTCTGGACCAATGATAACAGTAAAGGGTTTGAAAAGACCGATGCTGCCATTGAAAAATCAGTAAATCTAATGCTTGAATTAATGGGCAAAAGCGCTTTAGATAGTTTGTTAGACATGGGTAAATTTCTGTTGCAAAACGGACTTAGAAAATAAGTCGCATGACCAAAGAACAAATAAAAATTCCTACATCGAAAATTCAAAGAGCAGCCAGTTTTGCAGGAGCTGGAGCTAAAGTAGGTGGCAATTATATAAAATACTATGTTAAAAAAGCATTGAATCCAGATTTAAACAGAGATGAACTCAATGAGAATAACGCAGAAGATATTTACGGCACTTTAAGTAAATTGAAAGGCAGTGCATTAAAGGTTGCACAAATGCTTAGCATGGATAAGAACTTAATGCCACAAGCCTATCAAGACAAGTTTCAAATGGCGCAATACTCCGCACCACCATTAAGTTATCCTTTGGTTGTTAAAACATTTAATCAGGAATTCAAAAAAAGTCCTACTGAAATATTTGATACTTTTTCGAAAATAGCACTGCAAGCTGCCAGTATTGGTCAAGTTCACAAAGCAGAGTTAAAAGGTCATACTTATGCCGTAAAAGTGCAATATCCTGGTGTTGCCGCCAGTGTCAGCAGTGATTTGAAATTAGTAAAACCATTGGCGACTCGGATTTTAAATTTAAAAGGCAAAGACATTGGACGTTACTTTAAAGAAGTTGAAACCAAGTTATTAGAGGAAACTGATTATAAATTAGAATTAGCAAGATCTATTAAAATTTCTGAAGCAAGTGCGCATATTGCGAATGTTGTTTTTCCTAAATATTATCCTGCACTTAGTGGCGATAGAATTTTGACGATGGATTGGATTGAAGGTGTTCCATTAACTGAATTTACAAAACAAAATCATCCCCAAGAAATAAAAGATAAAATTGGGCAGGCATTGTGGGATTTTTACGATTTTCAAATATTTAAATTAAAGGCAGTGCATGCCGATCCGCATCCTGGAAATTTCATTATCACGCCAGATTTCAAATTAGGGGTGATTGATTTTGGATGCGTGAAAGAAATTGAAGAACAGTTTCATAAAGATTATTTCACCCTGTTGAATAGCGATGCCATTAACAATGATGAAGAGTTTACAAGAATTATGTACAAGTTAGAATTTCTACTAAAGGACGATGATGCTAAAATTGTACCCGTGTTAAAAAAAGCATTTCAAGAGATGCTTAATTTACTAGGTAAGCCCTTTAATTCTGACAATTTCGATTTTGGAGATGATGCCTATTTTAAATCAATTTATGCATTAGGTGAAAAATTTAGTAAGATGGTTGAATTAAAAGAAGCCAATGGTGCCAGGGGCCCTCAAGATGCTATTTATATTAACAGAACATGTTTTGGACTTTATAGTATACTCAATCAAATAGGCGCTAAAGTAAAAATAATTAAACAAAAACAATAGAATGGAAAAAAAGGTATGGTTAATCACAGGATGTTCTACAGGATTCGGCAGAGAACTAGCGGCAATGGCTTTAGAGATGGGTTACGCTGTAGCTGTAACTGCCCGTAAAACGAATGATATTTTAGATATCACTAAAAATTATCCAGAAAGATCACTGACCTTGTCATTGGATGTTACCAATAATGAAGAGATTGCTGATGCTGTGCAACAAACAGTTGCCAGATTTGGTCGCATTGATGTTTTAGTAAACAATGCTGGAATTGGCTATTTTGGGGCAGTTGAAGAAAGTGAAGAGGCCATGGTGAGACAGATGTTTGAAATTAATTTTTGGGGACTAACAAAAATGATACAAGAGGTATTACCTATAATGCGCAAACAAAGAAGCGGTCATATTTTGAATGTGGCTTCTATTGGTGGCCTGGTTGGATTCCCTGCTGTCGGTTTTTACAACGCCACTAAGTTTGCAGTTGATGGCTTATCAGAATCATTGTCTAAAGAAGTAGCGCATCTTGGTATAAAAGTAACCATTATAGCGCCAAGTGGATTCAGAACCGATTGGGCTGGCAGATCGGCTGCCAATAGTCAACATATTATAGCTGATTATGCAGAAACTGCAGGACAAAACAAGAGTAACATAAGAGGTAATAGTGGAAGACAGGCGGGCGATCCAGTTAGAGCTGCAGCAGCAATTATTAAAGCTGTTGAGTCAACAGAGCCACCGTTGCGTTTGTTACTAGGCAATGCAGCAGTGAATGGTGCAAAATTAAAATTAGAAAGCTTGAAAAAAGATTATGACAATTGGGAAGAAGTAAGTCGTGGTGCTGATTTCCCTCAGAATTAATGTTTGTAAATTAAAATTGAATTAAAACGGATTGCCTTACCAGCAATCCGTTTTTTTATTGACTTGATAAAAGGTAATTCTTTAAATCCTTTGGATTTTTAAATTCTCTTTCGCTTACTTCCATTTTTAGAATGCCAATATTACTTGATAACTGACTTGTAAATTCAGCAGAAAACAGGACAGCTATTTTTTGGGTATTGGGAAGAATAACAAACCATGTATTCTCTTTATAGGCATCGTATTGAATATAAAATGTATTGGGTTCAATATGGTAATTTGTAAAGATCGTATTGGTTCCTTTTTCAATATGAAATAGATTGATTAATTGAATGTTTTTTTCACTCAACTCCACCCTCACTTTCATTGATCTAGGTGAAACGCTTTGGTAAGGTCTATCAGAATTCCAATAACCAAAACTGCCAACCCTAAATTCTCTAACAACAGCATTTTCATCTATTTGATATTTCATTTTCGCTATTTCAACTTTAGCCGCAATCTCCGCAGCTCGTTCCAATTTACGTCTACTTTCCGCTTCTGTTTTCTTGTTCAAATCAATTTTAGCAAATTCTGCTTTTTCATACTTTTTAAAAGTACTTAACGCTGCCTTATAATCTTCACCTTCTTTAAAAACTGGGCTAACCAATGCTGTAATTGTTTTGCCTCCATCATGTAAAAAAACCTTGTATTCATTCGGGCGGTTGCCCTGTTTTAAATCTATCCAATCCCATTCTTCATTGGTGCTATTGAATCCTTGACCGGGCCTTACTTCAAATAAAATATTGTTATAAACAGCTAATTCAGGAAAAGTATTTTTATCTACTTCCAAGCGAAAACTAGGATTTGATTCGTCTTGTAATTTTGGTGCAGAGAATATTGGACTATTTAAGGATTTAACCTCACCAAATTTATCTTGTTCAACTGATGAAGCATTTTTAATACGGTCAGTTTTAATTGATGTTGTAATTAACGATTCTTTTGATTGACTGATTGGTCGACCTTCATAAGTCCATTTACCCGATTTGGTATCTAAACTATAGGTGTTGTAATCATTGCCACCGAAAGACATTTGAGCGATTGCAATGGATTTTCCTTCAGCAATTTTTAATCGTTGATTGTTTTGCGACCCATTGATTTCAATCATGCCAGCCGTTTCTAAGTTATAGGATTTGCCTGCACTATCGTATTGCATAGGAATACCTGCTACCATTATATCAATGGGATCAAAGAATTCTCGACAGTTGATATCAACTAACCCTTTCACCATTTGACCAGCACTGTCTATCAAACTATTTGGTGATATGGTTAAACAAGTACCAGAAGTCATCGTGATAATTGACAAAGAATCTGCATTGATTTTAAAAACTTGGTAAGGAATATCCCAGGCTTTAACAGGTGCCTTAATAACACTTGTATCCTTTGTTATTATAGGATTAGGAGTTAATGCAATGGCATTTTTCGGCGACTCGCTTTTCATGAAATTATAGCCTACAAGCGCAATGGTAACAATAGCGATACAAGACAATGAATAGCGCAATATCATTTGCAAACGGCTTTTTACTAACCAAACCTTTTGTGCTTTTACGACCTCCTCAAATGGTGGAATATCACTATCATTTACAGAAGGTGAATTTTTAAATTTATTAAATTGTATATCGTAATTATTTTTATTTGGTTTCATTGGGATAAATGTTTTGGAGTTTTTTAATGGTTCTAAAAGTTTTTACACGTGCGTTTGATTCCGTGCAATTAAGTATGGTTGCCATTTCGAAATAACTAAGCGCATCGAAATAGCGCAATTGAATTAATTGGATTTCATCTTTATTTAACTGCAATAAGACATTTGCAAGCATGGCCTGACCTTCTGTAGAATCCAATTCTAGACCACTCTCTTCCTGTAATTTTTCAATTCCATTTTCTTCAATATTGATAAAAATTCTTTTGTTTTTATGGCGATAAAAGTCCGCTATTTCATTAAAAGCTATGCGAAATAACCAAGCCGAAAAACCTTGACCGATGGCTTGGTACTTGCCAATTTTGCTCATTGCTTTTAAAAAAACCTGTGATACCAAATCTTTTACATCATCATTTGATGCAATTCGATTGCCTACAAATTTGTAAACGGATTTATAATGGGCCTTATACAAAGGTTCAAAATAAAAAATATCCTTTTTACTATTGGCGATTTGCTGTGCTTCGTCCATGGTTAAGTGGCTATTAATGCTAATCATTACTTATATAACGCGAGTTTATTAACTTCGTTACAAAAAAATTAGCAAGTATTTTTAGTGTATAGACATGCTTATAAATATTCCAAAAGCATTTGGTACTTTTATAATAGTTTATTCTGCTTTAGCAGCGTTCCATGCCAAAAAGGCCATTAACCCAATGCCTGTTTCAATAGCATCAGCATCAATATCAAATGTATTGGTGTGCACAGGACTTGTTATGCCTTTGGCTTCATTGCGGGTTCCTAATCTATAAAAACATGCAGGGACCTCTTGGCTATAATAGGCAAAATCTTCTGCTGCCATCCAAATATCAAGTTCCTCAACATGGCTGGCACCCATGTAAGTATTTGCGGCATTTATAACATCGGTTGTTAAAGTTACATCATTTTTTAGAAAGGGATAACCATTTTCAATTCGAACTTCGGCAGTTGCTCCATAAGCTAAAGCGGTATGTTCGCATATTTGTTTAATATGCTCATGTGCTTTTGCTCTCCAAGTTTCATCAAGTGTTCTTAAAGTTCCTTCGATACTTACACTATTCGGGATAACATTGGTAGCACCGCCATCTGAATTAATTTTCCCAAACGATAATACTGTTGGAATAATGGGTGCTGCTTTTCTACTTACCAATTGTTGTAAGGCCACAATTACTTGAGCAGCAACAGCCACTGGATCGATACCTAGATGTGGCATAGCTCCATGTCCACCTTTGCCATGTATAGTGATATACAGTTCATCTGTACTAGCCATATAAAGTCCTTTTCTAAAGCCTACATTTCCAGTATTAATAAAAGGCATTACATGTTGTCCAATAATAGCATCTACCTTGGGGTTTTCGAGAATACCTTCTTTAATCAAAAGACTGGCACCACCGGGTAACTTCTCTTCACCAGGTTGAAATATTAGTTTAATATTGCCTTCAATTTGATCTTTAATACTTACCAATATTTTTGCAGCACCCAATAAACAAGCGGCATGTACATCGTGTCCACAGGCATGCATTACACCTTCGTTTTTTGATATATAGGTGTTATTTCCCTTTTCATTTATAGGTAAAGCATCTAAATCGGCCCTCAATGCAATCGTTTTATTGCTTTTACCATTTCCATTTATCATGGCCCAAACACCTGTTTTGGCAATTCTTTGCGGATTTAACCCCAAATTTTTTAAATAGTTTTCTACCAAAAGTGAAGTATTATATTCCTCAAAGGACAGTTCGGGATTAGCGTGTATTTGCTCACGTATAGCGATTATTTCGGCCTTAAATTCGCTGGCAAGTTGTTGTATTTGATCTTTCATACTCAAAACCATTTGGCTTAATATTTGATGTATTCGTTATAATTCCTCAAATTTGCACTATTATATGAAAGCAATCAAGTATTTATCTGTTTTATTTTTTCTTGGCGCTGTATTATTTTCTTGTAAGCCTCAAGATCAACAAAAACATTCGCTTGATCCTGTAACCAAGGCCTATTTAGAAATTAAAAATGGCTCGAAGTATACCTTTACTCAACCGGGTGATACCAACGTTGTATACGTATACAACACCACCAACTACAATAACAGTCAAAGTAACCCTGATATTGAGAACAGTGAAATACTAAGTTACGATTTAGTTTCACCGGGTCAACCTAAAATTACAATTCGTGCCGAGTCTGGTGGAACACAGTTCCGCGATAGAATTGCGGTGGTTACGAATAGAAATGATACCAATTTTGTGGGTCCCATTATATTTAATTTAGATGGCACTTTTTCAACAATTACAAATTCAGGTGATACTGTTTTTAGCTATCTAACTTATACAATTAATGGAAAAGTGTTCAATGATGTTGTAAGAGTTAAACTTTACAATACAGAAATTTACAGAGAAATATTCTTTGCAAAGAACATTGGATTAATTGCGCGCAGAGAGAAAAATGGCACTTTGTATTATGCTAAAAGTTATAGCATAGTCAAATAGATTTAGAAGTATTTTATTAAATTGTTTTTTGCAAAGCGTTTGCTTCAATAATTAATTTATTGACATTGATTGGTACTACCCCATTTTCTTCGCAAACCAAGCCGCCAGCTAGATTAGCCAATTGAGCACAAATGGCAATATCTGCGCCACATGCAATGCACAGAGAAGCTACACTAATTACTGAATCGCCGGCACCACTTACATCGGCAATATTGCGAATATGTGCTGGAATGAAATTATAGGCATTGTGATCTGTTATTAAAACACCATCTTCACTCAATGTTACCATGGTATAAGTATTATTTAATACTGCGTGTAAATCTTGAACGGCTTCTTTTAAATTAGCATGGTCTTTCAAATTTTTTTCACTGTTAAGTCCTTCTTTAATTTCTTTTAAATTAGGTTTAAACAATGTAACGTTTTTATACGCTAAAAAATTGTTATGCTTAGGGTCGACGGTAATAGGTTTACCTGCTGCGTTGGCTAATTCAATAAATAATGGAATATTTACGGCAGTCAGAACGCCCTTGTTGTAATCTTCAAGAATCACCACATCGCATTCATTTAACACTTTTTTATAAAGCGTTAAAATAGCTTTTTCGTCGTCACCATTTAAATCGGTAGTAATTTCATTATCGATTCTAAGCAATTGGTGTTTATTGCCAAGCACACGTGTTTTGGTAGTTGTTTTGCGTTTAGCTGATTTAAAAATACCTTCGGTGGATAGATTCTGAGCTTTCAAAATATTCATTAACTCTTCTCCTTCGCTGTCGTCGCCTATTACAGAGCATAAAATCGGAATAGCATCTAAAGCAGCAACATTAAGTGCAACATTAGCTGCTCCACCCAATCGATTTTCTTTTTTTTCAATATTCACAACAGGCACTGGTGCTTCGGGCGAAATACGCTCAACCTTACCAATGATATAGGCATCTACCATAACATCGCCAACGATTAACACTTTTTTACCTTTGAAAGACTCTATTAGCTGTTGCATGATTTAATATTTAACTTAATTTAGCCAAGGCATCCTTGATCCTATTCATTGCAATAGTTAAATTCTCTTCGCTAGTTGCATAAGAAAAACGGATGCAATTATCATTTCCAAAAGCACTCCCAGCAACGGTTACAACAAATACATCATTTAACAAATACATACATAAATCTTGTGAATTTTTAATTAAATCGCCGGATTCTGTTTTCTTGCCATAAAAACTGCTAACATCTGGAAATAAATAGAAAGCACCATCTGGATTGTTTAATTTTAATCCACTAATATCCTTTAAAATATTTAAACAAACATTTCTCCGTTTTAAGAAAGCATCCACCATAATGTGGGTTGGTTCTAAATCACCTAAAAGGGCTGCAATCGCTGCTCTCTGAGCAATTGAATTGGTGCCACTTGTAAACTGACTCTGTAATGTTTCGCAAGCATAGGCTATTTCTTTTGAAGCACCAATGTAACCAATTCTCCAGCCAGTCATTGAAAACGCTTTAGATACACCATTAACAGTAATGGTTCTATCATATAAATTACCAAAGGTTGCAATGCTTGTATGTTTACCTACAAAATTGATATGCTCGTAAATTTCATCACTTATAATGTAGACATTGGGATATCTTTCGAATACATCTGCCAATGCTTTTAATTCATCATGCGTATATACACTGCCGCTTGGGTTATTAGGACTGCTAAACATGAATAATTTTGTTTTATCAGTTATAGCCGCTTCAAGTTGAGCTGGAGTTATTTTATAATCACTTTCAACATCGGTTTCTATATAAACAGTTATACCTTCGGCTAAATGCACCATGTCGGCATAACTGACCCAAAAAGGTTTTGGTATTATAACTTCATCCCCTTCATTTACCAATGATAAAACAGCGTTCATAATCGAATTTTTTGCACCAGTACTGACTACAATTTGATCGATGTTATAATCTAAGTTATTATCGCGTTTGAATTTTACTTTAATGGCTTCTCTTAATTCGGGAATACCTGCTACTGGCGTGTAAAATGTTTGATTGTTATTGATGGCATCGATAGCCGCATTTTTTATGTGCTGAGGTGTGAAGAAATCTGGCTCACCAAAACTTAAACTAATAACATCTTTGCCTTCAGCTTTGTATTGTCTACCTAATTTAGCCATGGCAATTGTTTCAGATTCTGATATTCGACTTAATCTATCTGCAATTACTTTTCTATCTTTTTGTGTTGTCAAAATTTTAAATAAAGTGCAAACGTACTCTAAATAAGTAAAAAGATAAAAATAATTCCGATTAAATACCCCAATCTGGATGTTTTTCTATACACCTAAATGAATTTATTTTCAATTTATCCATGTATTTGAGAAAAAAGAATTTTTATAGCCCTTCAAAATTATTATTTTTGACCCTTATTTGTAAAAAGAATGACTGTTGAAAATATACTATACCAATTGCTTTTGGAACATGAATGTGTAATACTTCCAAATTTTGGTGGATTTATTGTGAGAGAGAGCCCTTGTAACTACAATTCTGCTAAAGAAATAATTAAACCATTTAGCAAATCCATTTTTTTTAATCAACATTTGACGGAAAATGATGGTTTATTAATAAATGCGATCTCTAGAATTAAAAGTTTGTCATACATTGAATCAACAAAAGAAGTTGAATCTTGGATTAAACAATTATCGGAGCAAATAGAAAATAATAGTAAATTAAACATCCCAAACATCGGTAATTTCACAAAGGGAACCGATGGGAACAAATGGTTTGCAGCAGACCCAATGCTTAACCTCTCTTTGTTAACTTATGGCCTAAAACCTGTAAAGGCATCAGTTGTGAGTGAATCAATTCTTAAAGTTGCGGAGCCTGAATTTGAAATAAAACCATTAGCTGATAATAAACCTATTGAAACCTTTGCTGTAACACGCAGTAATTGGAAAGCCTGGACCGCAGCGGCTGCTATTGCTCTATTAGCGCATGTTGGATATTTAACAATAGAAGGTTTTCAAACGAAAAATTCAAACCAAGCTGCTGTTGTAACTTTACCTGCAATACCTGAAAATATCAATGTGGTTGAATCAACTATTCAAGAGGATACTGTTTTATTAATTCCTAAAACAGAAATAGAAAATAGAACGGAAGTGACGGTGCCTGAAACAGAACAAGCTTTGTCTTCAGAAATGACTGAAATAAAAACCGAAGAACCTACACCCATTGTTACGGAGGCCCCCATTCCTGATGCGCTAGTCATTGAGTCTTCTCCAATTATTGAAGCCAATTCAGAGACTGTTGTTGGTAAATACAAACTTGAGATTAATGCCCTTAATCACGTTAAAGATTTATCTAAAAATGGTATAATTGGTAGAATCGAAATTAATGCGCAAGGTCTTTACGATGTGAAAACACCTTTAGTAAAATAATTAATTCACACAAAATAAAACAACAATTTACTACGTTATAATATAAACATGCTTTCATTTATTCTTTTACAACTGCCGAATGCTGTAGATTCAGCTAATTTGGCACAATCTGCAGCAGCAACTGCACAAATCCCTGACAATCTATGGGCACTAGCCGTTAAAGGTGGTGTAGTTATGATACCAATTGGTATCATGTTCGTATTCGCACTATATCTAGCAATCGAAAGGTATTTAACTATTAGAAATGCCGCCAAAATTGACAATGCATTCATGTCGAATATCAAAGACATGGTATTAAATGACAATATTCTAGGTGCTAAAACACTTTGTACTAGAACAAATACGCCAATCGCACGAATGATTGAAAAAGGCTTATCACGCATTGGTAAACCGATTCAAGACATTGATTCTTCAATCGAAAATGTCGGCAGAATGGAAATTTACAAAATTGAAAAGAATGTGGGCTTTTTAGCTACTATAGCTGGTTTAGCTCCTATGTTTGGTTTCCTTGGAACTATTTTCGGGGTTATTCAAATGTTTTATAAAATATCATTAGCTAACAGTATTCAAATTGATATTATTTCTGGTGGCTTATATGTAAAAATGGTATCAAGTGCTGCTGGTTTATTATTGGGTATCTTCGCTTTTGCTAGTTACCATTATTTAATGTTAAAAATTGATAGAGTGGCCAATAAAATGGAAGCTTATAAATTAGAATTTATCGATATTCTTCAACAACCTGCTTAAATTTAAAGACAAATGGCTATCAGAAAAAGAAATAGAATTACTTCGGAATTCAGTTTGTCTGCGATGACAGATATTATCTTTATGTTGCTGATATTTTTCATCCTTACTTCAACAGTATCGCCAGAACCTATTCTTAAGATTATATTGCCAAAAGGTGTTCAAACAGATCATTTGGCAGTAGATCCAATTATTATTTCTTTAAACGCACAAGGTGAGTATGCGGTGAACAATCAAAAAAATATTACCATAGAAAGTTTACCTTTAGCACTCGAATCGGAATTAAAGAAAAACCTGACTGCACCTGTTAGTATTCATGCAGATAAATCTGTTATGTATGAGAAAGTAATGGAATTAGTAAGCATTGCTAATAAAAAAGGTGCGAAAGTGGTTTTGGCATTAGATAAAGAAACCAGTAAATAATCAAACTATGAACCAATTAACCGAAGAGATTGAGATAATCAACAAACGTATCTCTGGCATTACTACCGCAGTAATCACAAGTTTAATTATATTGGTTCTTGTATTAATGCAGTTTAAAATTGAGCCACCGAAACCAGAGGAAGAAGGTGGCGGGGTTGCGGTAAGTTTAGGTGAGCCTGATGCAGGTGGACCAGAATCTGTGCCAGTTGAAGCTTATCAACCACCTGTTGAACCTACTTTTCAACCAAGAGAACAGGCACAAGAACAAACAGAAGATCCTGATGCTGTTGCTATTCCTAAAACACCAAAAGAAGTTAAAAATGATGTTAAGACTCCTGCCCCACCAGTTGAAGATGATATCATAAGAAAGATGCGTGAAAACGCTGAGAAGAATAAGAATAAACCATCGAATAGTGGTAGTGGAACCAAACCTGGTGCACAGGGTGCTCAAAATGGAATACCTGGCGGCGACCCTAATGGGAAGGGAACTGGTCCTGGAACAGGCGGTGGTCCTAGTGAGGGCTTAGGCACAGGAACTAATAAAAGTGTCAATCACACCTTTGGTAGCAGAAAACTAAGTCTTGCTAATAATACAGAAAATTGTGGTGAAAAAGGAACTGTAATTGTTGATGTAATTGTAAAAGCTGATGGGAGTATAATTCCCACTGGTATCAATCCAAGTACCAAATCTTCATCTCAATGCTTGCAGACTTTGGCTATGAAATTTGTAAGAAATTCCAAATTTGCAGCTTCAAGTATTTCAAGTGCCGATGGTACGATCACCATTAAGTTTACACTTAATTAAATTAAATTGAATTGTCTGGTTCAATAGCAACATGACTTATACGGAAACCCTCGATTTTTTATTTACGCGACTCCCCTATTTTACCCGAGATGGAAAGGCTGCGCTAAAGCCCGATTTAACCAATACTATTTTATTGTGCGAGGCCATAGGCAATCCGCATTTAAAATTTAAATGCATTCATATTGCTGGAACCAATGGCAAAGGCAGTACAAGTAATATGCTTTCGGCCATACTGCAATTGCAAGGCTATAAAACAGGTTTATATACTTCACCCCACTTAAAAGATTTTCGTGAACGCATTCGCATAGATGGCGAAATGATAACCGAATCATTTGTAATTGATTTTACTGAAAAAATAATTCCATATTTGGACACCATACAACCTTCCTTTTTTGAAATTACGGTGGCCATGTGTTTCGATTATTTTGCACAACAAGAAATTGACTATGCTGTGATTGAAACAGGTTTAGGCGGACGTTTGGACAGTACCAATATTATTCATCCTATACTTTCGATAATAACAAACATAGGTTACGACCACATGGATTTATTGGGCGATACATTATCAAAAATTGCATACGAAAAAGCTGGTATTATTAAACCTGAAATTCCGGTTGTAATTGGCGAAAGTCATACCGAAACAGATGCTGTGTTTATTGAAAAGGCCAAGGTAGAAAACGCTCCGATTTATTTTGCTGATCAAAATCCAAATTATTACAATACCGAAATAGAAACGGATTTAAGAGGCATTTATCAAAACAAAAATGCCATTACAGTGATGCAATCTGTTGAAGTATTGCAAAAGCTGGGTGTTAAAATAGATACATTTACTGCAGCACGTGCTTTAAGGCAAGTGCAAAAATTAACAGGCTTCAGAGGTCGATGGGAAATCATACAGGAAAATCCTAAGATAATTGCCGATACGGGGCATAATGAGCATGGCTTGCGTTTGGTATTTGAACAATTGAAACAAGAGACATTTGAACATTTGCATATTGTATTTGGCATGGTAGCAGATAAAGACAGAAGTAAAATATTAAAACTATTGCCAATTAATGCCACTTATTATTTTTGTAAACCAGATTTACCCCGTGGTTTAGATCCATCGGTTTTAAAGGATGAGTGCAATGCTATCGGACTTTTAGGAAAGACTTATGACTCTGTTCAAGCGGCTTATATTGCGGCAAATGAAAATGCCAAAGAGAAAGATTTAATATTTGTTGGTGGAAGTACATTTGTAGTGGCAGAGATATTATGACGATAGAAAAAAAATTAATTATTTATACCGATGGGGCTTCGCTTGGCAACCCAGGCAAGGGCGGTTATGGCATTGTTTTGAAATGGGGATCTGCTAGAAAAGAAATAA
Organism: bacterium; assembly: GCA_029945665.1. Taxonomy (GTDB): domain Bacteria; phylum Bacteroidota; class Bacteroidia; order NS11-12g; family UBA955; genus JABMMZ01. Next base: position 14,408 of record JAQSCZ010000028.1, read on the forward strand.
ACGAAGGTTTTACCTTGACTACCAATAATCGCATGGAATTAATGGCTGTTATAGTGGCTTTGGAAACCATTAATAAGCAACAATTAAATGTTCATATTTATACGGATAGTAAATATGTATGCGATTCAATCGATAAAAAATGGGTTTGGGGTTGGCAGAAAAAAGGTTGGAAAGATAAAAAGAACATTGATTTATGGAAGCGCTTTTTGCCACTTTACGATCAGCACCAAATTACGATGCATTGGGTAAAAGGCCATGCCGGTATTGAAGAGAATGAAGTTTGCGATGTATTGGCTACTACTGCAGCTAAAGAAGGTCCTTGGAAAAAGGACATTGGTTATGAGCACGAGCGGAAAGCAGGAATTTTTTAGTAAATAAATTACTTTCCCAATAACCTCGCTACATACTTCCCTATTATATCAAATTCAATATTCACCTTATCGCCTACTTTTAAATTTTTAAAAACAGTATGATCGTATGTGTAAGGGATAATAGCAACTGAGAATTTATAAGGTAAACTATCCACCACTGTTAAGCTGGTGCCATTTACTGTAATAGAACCTTTCTCAACGGTTAAATCTTCGGTAGCGTATTCGAACCCATATTTCCAACTACCATTTTCATCTACAATACTTTTACAAATGGCCGTGGTATCCACATGGCCTTGTACCACATGCCCATCGAAACGCCCATTGGCAGGCATACAGCGTTCTAAATTTACTAAATCACCTACCTTCCAATGTTTCATCGAAGTGCGGTCTAATGTTTCCTTAATTGCAGTAACTGTATATTGATTACCTTCAATTTTAACCACAGTAAGGCATACACCATTATGTGATAAGCTTTGATCTACTTTTAGTTCATTGGTAAAAGAAGATGAAAGAACAAAGTGTTTGTTTGTTCCTTCATCTGTAATATTTTCTATTGTCCCAAGGGTTTCAATAATGCCCGTAAACATTTTATTTTTTTAAGAGCCTAATACGCCATCCAAAATAATACCTGCATCGCTGCTATTAATGCACATCACGGGAATATTCCCACCATTGTTTACAATTTGTTGCGCATAGCTTCCTAATAAGAATTCATTAAATCCTTTTTCTTGTTGACTCATTATGATAATTAAATCTGCATCAATTTCGTTGGCATAAGCCAAAGTATCTTCTGCAAAACTATCTGGATATTTATCTTCGTCTAGACCTCTTGTAATATATTTCGCGCCATTGGTATCTAAAATATCTTGGGTTTGATTAATCACAGCATTAATTCGATTTCTCAACTCAGGATTTGTAGAATTTTCGTAAATCACATGAATCGTACTGTTGAATTTCTTGGCAACATGAGCAGCCCATCTTATTTTCTGACGACTTTCTCTTGTTAAATCGATTGGTAAAACAATTTTTTCGTAACCATTGCCGATTGATTTTTCCTTCACAACTACAACAGGAACTTTGGCGTAGTTAATAACTCGGCTAGCATTGCTACCTGTTATTTGTTGTAAACCACTTGCACCGTTAGTACCCATAATAATGCTGTCATAGTGACCTTCATTCGCAATATTGGTAATAACTTTATATATTTTGCCAGATTCCGTTAGTTTATTGATTTTGACTTTGGGGTATTGCTTGTTTGATTCAACAATTATTTTATCCAATTTCATTTCAATGGCTTCTTTTATTAACTCAATATTATTATTGCCGCCAAATAAATTGCCAATAAAATTACCTTCATCCAAAATATGAAGTAAAGTAATTTCGTTATTGTATTCATCAGCTACTTTTAAAGCATGACCAAGGGCATTTTGGGCTACTTCAGAAAAATCTAAAGGCACCAGTATTGTATTATTATTCATTTTTAATATTTAGGCTAAATTGCTATATACGTTTTGTACATCTTCATCTTCTTCAAGACGTTCTATTAAAGCTTCGACTTGAAGTTTCTCTTCATCAGTTACTGTCGAAACAAGTGAGGTAGGAATTCTTTGTAATTCGGCACTAACAATGACAATTCCTTTTTCTTCGAGGGTTTTAAACATCATTCCAAAGTTTTCGAAAGGACAAGTAATTACCATTTCATTTTCTTCAACTTCGATTTCTTCTAAACCAGCATCTATTAATTCAAATTCCAATTCCTCTGTATTGATATTATCAGTTTTTATTACGAAAATACTCTTGCGAGAAAATGCAAAATCCAAACTTCCACTTTTACCTAATTCACCGCCACCTCTGTTAAGGTGCATGCGAATATTTGCAACAGTGCGGGTGGGATTATCGGTAGCGGTTTCAATAAACAAACCTACACCCTTCATACACATGGCTTCGTAGTTTACTTCCTCATAGTTACTAGAATCTTTACCGGCCGAACGTTTAATTGCAGCCTCAATTCTGTCCTTCGGCATATTAGCGCTTTTGGCATTTGATATAACAACTCTTAATTTGGCATTTGAATCAGGATCTGGCCCACCTGCTTTAACAGCAATGGCAATTTCCTTTCCATATTTGGTAAAGGCTTTCGACATCCGGTCAAATCGGGCAAACATGGTATGTTTGCGTTTTTCAAATACTCTTCCCATAATTAGATACTATATTTTGGCTGCAAAAGTACTAACAAATTTCTGAAATCGAAATTTATAAAGGCTTAAAAATGAAATTCCGGTTATATATGTATAAAAACCTGATGAATATCAGTTTAGGTTAAATCAAGCATCCTAAATTATCGTCAAATCAATAATTGATTTTAGACTTCCAAGTTTGTGTACTTTTATCGTAACTTACATTCTTATCTGGAAACATCACCCAATTTTCATTCACTTCTGGCAGATAGGCATCTACATTGCCTGTTTCAACAATACTAGTGAATAATACCAATGATTTTTCTTTTAATTCAGGCATTTTCATTTTCCAAGTCCAAAATAATTCTTCATAGCTTGAAGAATCAATCGCACCAACCGAATTTCTTTTAAAACGCCCACAAATGGAGGCGTATTTGTCGGCTTTTATACTTGGCTCGAGGCGACTTACCATAAAATAACAATAGCCGTTTTTAGATTCTGTATAATGTTGCCATTGGTATTGTCGCTCAACCTTGTGCACCATCATAAAATGTTTATTTTTAGGCAAGAATCTTTGACTTTCAGGAATGCTATCATGAAGCTTAGAAAAATGAGGTAATATGGTATCTAATAATCCATCGTAATTTATTGAATAGTTGGCCAACGCGTAGTTGGAATTTTTATTACAACTATATAAAATTACGATGATACTTAAGGTTATAATTATTTTTTTCATACGTACTAAAACGACTGCGAATTTAAGGTCATAATAAAAATTTAAAGTTGATTTTAGGTTTTTTAATTGTTAAGAAATTATAGTCCGGGACTACATAGTTAACATTGGTTCATTTTAGTTTAGCCAAATTCGCCACATGCCACGACCCAATGTACTTGCATATAACATATTTTGATTCGCATAATATTTTATTTCACTCACAATTGTTTTAGGGAAACCTTTTCCTAAAACAATCCAATTCTGACTTCCATTTTTTATATAAATACCATTGGCGGTGCCACAAACCCAATCGTCACCAACTGGTTCTATTGTATAAACAGGATGATTAGATAATCCCTCTGAAATATTTTGAAATGAATTACCTCCGTCTTTGCTCAAATAGACTTTATTTAATTCGGTAGACTTAGCGTTGTCAAATCCATTCAGTGTTATGGCTATTTCTCCACGCTGGTTAACATCAATATCAGTAATGCTTCGCCAATTAAGTATTGGCAGAACGGCAGTTTTATCTTGCCAATTAGCACCTCCATCATCGGTGTAATATAGCTTTTTTATTAATGGTCCTCCCCAAGTAGCATCCATTTTAGAAAGCCATATTTGATCTGTATTTTCATTATTCACCCAAAAAGCACCAATTGGTCGCTCGGTTGACAAATCGCCACTTAGTATTTCAAAATGCTTTCCTTCGGGTTGTTTATACAAATGTTGATTGGCAATATAGAGCGTATTAAATTCAGGTGCATATTGCATTCTAAAATCAAAAAAATTAATATCAGCACCGGCATGGTTGTAGTTCATTGTTTTACCCTCATCTTTTGTTACATAACACATTTTTGAATAGCCACATGCAAAAGCTAAACTATCACCCATCGTTACTACCCTACCGCCATCGCCATACAAATCACAGGTCCACCATTTTCGCCTTTTAAATAATAGGATTCCCTTGTCTTGAGTGCCCGCCATTATCACATTGTTTTTTGCTTTATCAAAACCAAAGATCAAACTTGCATTGAGATTAAGAGATGAATTGGTTAGACTCTTCCAAGTCATTCCGCCATCAATAGACTTATCGATGCCACCATCTGTTGCAATAAATAAATGCGCATTCTCCATAATTTGTATTGCATTTACATCATCATGCGCATTGTTAGGCGCTAAATAATTTGGCACTGTTAATTGATTGAAAGAGCTACCACCACTCTGAGAATTAAAAACCCTGGTGGTGCCAACCAATAAATTTTCATTTCCAGTATTGTCTTCAAATGCCTTTCCAAAACACATGTGATAAATATTTGGAATAAATTCTGACTTACTTATTAATAATATTTCTCTTAAAGCATTCGGATTTGCTTGTAAAATATAACTATTGTTATGGCTTACGGCGATGTATAATTTCTTATCTTTTTTTTCAGAATAACAAACTTCATATCGCGCATTTTTTCCTGGAACCGAACCATAGCTTCGAGCAATTGAAGCCGTTTCATCAAGCCACGACAAACCGCCGTCATAACTCACTATAACAGCGTTTCCGGTTACTATAATTTGCTGCTCGTTTTGAGGATTTACTTTGATATTAATTAAATTTTCTGTCGTTTTAAAAACACTGGTCCAAGTTTTAGCACCATCTGTTGAGATATAAATTTCATGATTACTTATACTGACCAAACTTTGTTCATTGCGTTTATCAATTATTGCAACGGCTCGCTGTTGCTGATAATTATATTCAGAAGGATTGAATTGCAAGCTATTTCGCTGCCATGTTTCGCCATTGTCAAAGCTTTCTATTAATCCATAACCATATTGCTTTTCCATGCCCATATCTGTGCAACAACAAGCCAATAAGTGTTTATCATTTTTTTTGAATCTCAGGATATTAAAAATACCTGTTGCAAAATCGAAGTTAAGTTTTTGAGCCCAAGTTAAACCACCATCAATGGTCTTAAATAAACCAGAGGTAGCATGACCTGCCAGTATTTCATTTTCATTATCAAGATTAACATCTAAGCATTCAAAACGACCTGACCCAAAAGGGCTCCATTCATTTTTGATGGCCATAGGTGAACCTGCACCAAAAGGGCCAATGGCTTGCCAAATATTGGGTTCAACTAAATCAGAAAAAGCATTTAATTGATTTGTAATTTTAGATTTGCCTTGTTTTAATTTACAAGCTGGGTTGCAAACTATTAGAGTTAAAATGAAAATGTATAAACGGATTTTCATTTCCCCATTTAATTACTTAAAATTTGAGGCTACTATTAGTTCCTTTCCACCAGCACTATAGTCATAAAAACCCTGACCAGATTTAGCACCTAAATCACCAGCAGTTACCATGTTTATTAACAAAGGGCATGGCGCATATTTTGTATTTCCTAAGCCGTCATAAAGCACATTTAAGATAGCCAAACAAACATCTAGACCAATAAAATCAGCCAATTGCAGTGGTCCCATAGGATGAGCCATTCCAAGTTTCATTACTGTATCAATTTCCTCTACGCCAGCAACACCCTCATGAAGGGTAATTATTGCTTCGTTTATCATGGGCATTAAAATTCTATTGGCCACAAATCCGGGATAATCATTAACCAAGGTAGGAATTTTACCGATGGCTTTGCTAAGATCCATGATAGCATTGGTGACTTCCTTACTTGTTTTGTATCCATTAATCACTTCAACCAGTTTCATAACTGGCACTGGATTCATAAAGTGCATGCCAATAACTTTATCAGGACTAGCGGTTACAGCGGCAATTTTAGTAATGCTGATGGATGATGTGTTTGAAGCCAGGATACAATGTACGGGTGCAGATGCATCAATATCTTTAAATAATTGCAATTTAATACTTGAATTTTCAGTGGCAGCCTCCACTACTAAGTCAGCATTTGAAACACCCGTTTTCAAATCGGTTGTGGTCGTTATATTCGCTAATGTTTCGGCCTTTTGTGCTTCGGTTATTAATTGTTTGGTAACTTGTCTATCCAAGTTAGAAGCTATTTTTGCAATTGCTTTTTGAAGCGCTGCATCATTGATATCAATTAAATTAACCTTGTATCCATTCATTGCAAAAACGTGTGCAATACCATTTCCCATTGTTCCAGAACCGATTACCGAAATATTTTTCATATTAAAATTATTATGGCGCAAAAATAGTCAAATCCGAGAGGGAAAAAACATATTTAACAAAAAATTATAAACCCTTATTTAGCTTGATAAACCCTGCTTATAAACTTGCAAACATCTGTTTCTAGCAAAGGTATGTTCGACTATAGGCGATGGGTAATCAGGTGTTAAAAATTCTGGTACCCAATGTTTAATATATAGGTGCTCAGGATCGAAGCGATCGGTTTGCAAATACGGATTGAAGACTCTAAAATAAGGTGCTGCGTCAACTCCACTGCCAGCAGCCCATTGCCAACCGCCATTATTGCTTGCCAAATCAAAATCAAGTAATTTCTCTGCAAAATAAGCTTCACCCCATCGCCAATCGATGAGTAAATGTTTGGTTAAAAAACTTGCGACAATCATTCGCACCCTATTATGCATAAAACCTGTGGTGTTAAGTTCTCTCATTCCCGCGTCAACTATGGGATAGCCCGTTTGACCATTGCACCATTGTTCAAACTCAACTTCGTTATTGCGCCATTCAATTTTATCGTAAGCAGGTTTAAAAGCCGATTTTTCAATGTGTGGAAAATGAGCTAAAATTTGGCTGTAGAAGTCGCGCCAAATTAATTCATTTAACCATTTTTCACTTAATATCTGACCTTTTGCAGCCTTGGCACGAATAGAGACTGTGCCAAAACGAAAATGCAAACTCAATTTACTGGTACCAGCAATAGATGGTATATCTCGCTGTTTCTCATACAATTTAATAACCCCTTGTTTGATTTCTAATGACGGGAAAATAAATTCAGAGTTTTTAAAACCTAAAGACTCAATCGACATTAAAGTATGGGGCAACCCTTGATTTAAATAAGACAAGTATTTTTCAGTAGGATATGGCTTTAAATAAAAACTAGTCAACTTCGATTTCCATTTTTTAGAATAGGGCGTATAAACAGTATAAGGTGTTCCATCATCTTTTAGAACTTCATCTTTTTCAAAAATGACGTGGTCTTTAAATGTTTGAAAATTAATATGATTTGATTCAAGTAGCTCTTTAACGATTGAATCGCGTTTTAAAGCGTATGGTTCATAATCGCGATTGGTAAAAACTTGTTGTATTTTATGGGTGGCAAGCAGTTCTTTAAAAACCAAGATTGGATCGCCATAATAAACCCATAAATCAGAACCAAGTGCTATTAATTCATTTTTTAAAACCTGTATGGTTTGATAAATAAAAAGCAAACGTTTATCTGATTTATCATTTAATTTATTGAGTATATGCTCATCAAATATAAAAATAGGTTGCACCTTCTCCTTTGATTTTAATGCATGGTATAATCCCGCATTGTCTTCGATTCGCAGGTCTCGTCTAAACCAAAATAGATTCATTTACTTAATAAATTTTGTATGGCCAAAGTTGAGAATTCATATTCGAATTTGAAACCTGTACTTTTAATTTTTTCATTACTCACCAATTGAGAAGTTAGCAAAAGTTCATACCTTTCACCAAACAATAATTTCAATGCAAATACAGGAATATTTGGAAGTATAAGTGGTCTATGAAGTACCTTTGCAATAGATTCTGTAAGCGATTGAATAGTGGCAGGATTAGAGGCCGTGGCATTAAAAGTGCCATTAAGATTATGTTCAAGTAAATGTATCAATAAGTTGCTCCAATCATCAATGTGAATCCAACTAATCATTTGCTTACCATTACCTGGAACCGCGCCTGCAAATAACTTCACAGGTGTCATCAATTGTTTTAAAAATCCACCCTTTTCTGATAATATAATACCAGTTCTGATAATACTAACATGCTTAGCAATGGTCGAAAATTGATGCGAAGCAGCTTCCCATTGAAGCACTAAATCTGAAATAAATCCATCACCTTTTGTAGAATCTTCAGTTAAAATTGATGAACAAATATTGGGATAAATCCCCGTTGCAGAACCCCCAAAATAGTGTAATAATGACTGATTTTTGAGCTTAAAAGCATTCAATAAAACCTGGGTTGAAATAATCCTACTATCGATTAATTCTTTTTTTCTTTCAGCACTAAAAGCCTTGTCAAATATACCAGCACCACATAAATTGATGCAAATATCTATACCTTCAAGAGCCGCTTCCGGTAACTCATTTTTATAGGGCTGCCAATAAAAAACAGATTCATTGTCTGTTTTACTTTTTTGCGTGGACAACAAAACTATTTTATAATTTTTTTGTTTAAGTTTAGTGATTAAATTTGACCCAATTAAACCTGTTCCACCTGCAATCAAAATTTTTAGCATATCATATAAACACAATATAACTCTGTAAGTTTTAAATCAATGAAAAAAGGCAAAAAAGAATTCCGAAATAAATTATTTATTAAGGACATAGAAAATATTTCAGGAATTAAAGCCCATACAATTCGAATATGGGAGCAGCGCTACAAAATATTTGAACCTCACAGAACAGATACAGGAATTCGCTATTACGACGAAGAACAGTTGCGACTGATTCTCAATATCTCCATTTTAAATAACAATGGATTTAAGATTTCAAAAATTGCTGAAATGAATTTAGATGAAATTCATAAAAAATGTCAAGAATTATCAGAGTCAAAATCTAAGTACGAAGGGCAAATACAATCATTAGTTAGTACCATGATGATGTTTGATGAGAAAGAGTTTAACAAAATACTTTCCATTAATATTTTAAAGATTGGTTTAGAAGATACCATGATGCAAATTGTTTTTCCATTTATGGAACAAATTGGTTTGTTATGGTTATCGGGAAGTATTCATCCAGCGCATGAACATTTTATTTCTAATTTAATCCGTCAGCGTTTATTTGTTGCCATAGATAATTTAACACAAATTAGTAATAGTGAATCACGTAAATTCCTTGTGTTTGTTCCAACTGGTGAGTCACACGACCTAAGTATTTTATTTGCAAATTATGTTTTGCGTTCACGAGGTCACAATGTAATATACTTAGGCTCACAAACACCATTTGAAGATTTATACGATGTTTTTGAACTTCGCAATCCTGATTATATATTTACCATCATTACTTCTATAAGCAGCAATGTTAGCATTCAAATGTTTATTAATAATTTGGGTAAACAATGGAAAGAAACGCAAATTTTATTGTCTGGAAACCAGGTAATAAACAAAAAAGACTTAAAACTACCCCATAACTTTAGCATATTGTCGAGTCCAACTGAATTACTCAGTTTTTTAGATGATTTAAAAACAAATCCAAAATTAAAAAACACAATTAAGAGTTTTTCACAAAACACGCCAAATCTAAAGAAATAAATAAATGGCGCTTTTAACATTTAAAGACATTGCTATTTCATCTAGTACTTCACCATTGGTGAAAGCTCTTAACCTTTCAATCAACCGTGGTGAAATACTCTCTATCGTTGGAGAATCAGGTTCAGGCAAATCTTTAAGCTGTTTATCCATTTTACATTTACTGCCAAAAACTTTAGATATAACAGGTGCCATTTTTTTTGAATCAGAAAAGTTAGGTAGATGTGATTTAATGCAATTGAGTGAGAAGGAAATTCAAAGCTTGGCCTTGGTTGAAATCGCCTATATTTTTCAAGAACCAATGACCGCACTAAATCCTGTCTTAACTTGCGGACAGCAATTATTAGAAAACATCAAACGCTGTGGTTATTTAGGCGAAAATAGAAAGGTCAGATTATTGGAATTGTTAAAGATGGTCGATTTAAATGACTACGAACGCATCATTCGTTCATATCCTTTTCAATTATCTGGCGGACAACGTCAAAGGGTAATGATAGCGATGGCTTTGGCTGGCAATCCAACACTTATTATAGCGGATGAACCAACAACTGCTTTAGACGTGTTACTGCAAGAAGAAATCCTTGGTTTACTAAAACGTATTTGCAAGACCGAAAATAAAAGTTTGCTCTTTGTTTCGCATGACTTAGATGCGGTTTCTCAATTTTCAGATCGAACTGCTGTTATGTATCAGGGAGAAATCCTCGAAGTGAATACAACTACGGAGCTTATTAAAAACCCACAGAATGCTTATACAAAGGCATTGCTAGCTTGTAAACCATCACCTGCGAAAAAGGGATTTTACCTAACCACCTTAAAAGATGCTCAAAGACAAAATTTTGTATCAAAAAGATTACAAGAACATACAATAAATGACAAATTAATTTTAAATGTAGCTCATTTAGACAAGACCTATAATCAAACTTACAAAGCATTAGAAGATATTTCATTTTCTATTAAAGAAGGAGAAAGCATCGGATTAATTGGAGAATCGGGATCAGGAAAAAGTACGATTTCAAAAATATTGGTAAATTTAGAGAAGGCTTCTGGTGGTCATTTTGAATTTAATTTTAAAAACGGTGGAAATTTACCATCCAATGTCCAAATGGTTTTTCAAGATCCATTTGCCGCGCTTAATCCCAGTTTGAAAATCAAAACAATGTTGGAAGATGTTTTTAAATTACACCAACCTGATGTTAAAAAGGCTAATTTGAAAAATGAAATGGAACAACTGTTAATGAAGGTTGGTTTGCAAGGAAGTGATTTAGAAAAATACCCTTCAAATTTTAGTGGAGGTCAAAGACAGAGACTTTGTATAGCGCGCGCTTTGGCAGCTAAGCCCACGTTGTTAATATGCGATGAAGCTACCTCTGCATTAGATCTATCCGTTCAAGCGCAAATTTTAAATTTATTGAAAGATTTGCAAAACAGCGAGCAACTCACCATTTTAATGATTACCCATAGTATGGCTGTGGCAGCTTGGTTTTGCAATCGAATTATTGTTTTGAAGAATGGCTCTATTGTAGAACAGGGTGATGCCGAACAATTATTTGCAAATCCTGAAAATGCATATACCAAGTTGCTTTTTGAGAAATCGATTTAATTCTAGATACCTAGTGAGCTTTTTGGAATGTGTTTTTCCAATCGTTTAAATAAAGATTACCTTTACATTTTACCTAAGGATGTTGAAATTATTTAAGACATCAAATTATAACTCCATTATTTTATTTTGGATATTATTTTCATCAGTTTACCTGAATGCACAGCAGAGAGATACGCTTGATTTTTATAGAAAGCTAAAGATTAAAACCGACCGACATAAATTTACAAAACTGCTTTATGAATCTATTATTGTTGAACCAGTGCATCGCAGTTATGAGAATAAGCGATTATCAACGAAACAGAACCAAGTGGACCCTAATGCCATTTACGAAGGAAAAATTATACGAAAATTAATTGTTATTGTGTATGACCCTTTCGGACACTCTGTGAATGATACCTTTACAAGAAAAATAAATGGATTGCAAAAGGCCGGCAATCGTATTCATATTACAACCCGTCATAAAATAATTCGAAACATTCTACTTTTTGAGGCAAATGACACAATTGAAATGATAAGGATAAAAGAGTCTGAAAGATTATTGAGACAGATGAATTATATCAATGATGCAAGAATTACAATCAGTGGTTTTAAGAAATCAGACAGTGCGGATGTAACTGTAAAAGTAATGGATAAATGGAGTCTTATTGCTTCAGGAGATGCGGGTATAAATGGGGGCAATATTCGTGTCAGAGATAGGAATTTAAGCGGTCTGGGCCAAACCTACGATCAACGTATAGGTATTTATTCCAATAGGGGATTTGAATATACTGGAGATTACAACATTGCGAACATTAAAAATAGCTTTATTTCTTCTGATATCTATTATACCTATACAGCTTTCGGTGATAAAGCTGGAATTGCATTTAAACGACCTTTTTATTCACCTCTAACTCGCTGGGCAGGAGGCATGGAAACTAACACCGTTCGAAGTCGATATAATTACACAGATACTATAGAGCCAAAGGAAAAATGGGTGCCCTTGAATTTTTACAATTATGATGGTTGGCTAGCCAAAAGTTTTCCTTTAGAATTAAAAAAGAAAAAAGAAAAGACAGACAATATTATTGTGGGTATTCGTTATGCGAATGTGATATTTGTAAAAAAACCATCCTTCGAACTTGATACGAATAAATTGTATGTGAATACAAAAACACTCCTGGGCAGTGTTGGGTATTCGCGAAGAAAATATTACAAAGATCAATTTATTTACCGTTTTGGAGCCAATGAAGATGTGCCAGAAGGTGTCTTGTTGCAAGGAACCTATGGACTTCTAAAAAAAGATATTAAAGGATTATATCACTACCTTGGTTTTGAATTCTCAAAAGGAAAGCACTTGCAAAAGCTAGGATACCTTTCAAGTATTTTTACGATTGGTACATTGTTAAATGTAGGGCAAAAAGGAAATACAACTATTAATACTAGTATTAATTATTTTACAGATTTGAGACAAAAAGGGAAATGGTATTTTAGGACCTTTACTTATCTGAAAATGATTAAGGGATTCAATAAAGAGATTTATGAAACCCTAACACTTAAACCAGACGAGATGTATGGTTTTAACCCAAACGGACTGTCTGGCAATGGTAAAATTTTACTCAATATCGAAAATGTAGCCTATGCTCCTTATAACATTATCGGTTTCAAATTTGCACCTGTGATGCTAATCGGCATGGGAATGATAGAGACCCTAAACCCAAAAAAATCTATGAGCAAATTATATCAGGCTTATTCCCTTGGATTATTAATAAGAAATGAAAACTTACTAAATAGCAGTTTTGAATTTTCCTTTGGTTTTTATCCTGAAATACCAGGGAATGGAAGTAATGTCTTTAAATTTAATCCAATTGGCAGTTTCAGCCTAAAGATTAGAAATTTTGACATCTCAAAACCTAATATGATTGGGTTTGATTAAATCATATAAATTATTGAATCAAAATAACAGATTAAATTCTGTTAATCCTTAAATCTCTCTATTTACATCCCACTGCTCTAGGTAATCGGCTACTCTGCGCACAAATGCTCCACCTAAGGCACCATCTACTACCCTGTGGTCGTATGAGTGACTTAAGAACATCATGTGGCGTATCGCAATCACATCACCATGCTCTGTTTCTAAAACTGCAGGGCGTTTGCGAATGGCTCCTACAGCCATAATAGCAACTTGTGGTTGATTGATAATAGGCGTTCCCATAACGTTGCCAAAAGTGCCAACATTGGTTAATGTATAGGTGCCGCCTTGGATATCGTCTGGTTGTAATTTATTTTCTCTGGCCCGTTTTGCTAGGTCATTTACTTCCCTAACCAAACCTAATAGATTTTTAGTATCTGCATTCTTAATGACAGGTACTATTAAGTTACCACTTGGTAAAGCGGCAGCCATGCCTATGTTAATATTTTTACGTTTAATGATATTGTTACCATCCAACGAAATATTAATCATTGGAAAATCTTTGATGGCTTTTACAACGGCTTCAATAAATATAGGAGTGAAGGTGATTTTCTCTCCTTCTTTCTTCTCGAATCTAGCCTTATTTTTTTCACGCCAAAGTACCAAGTTGGTTACATCAGCTTCTACAAATGAAGTAACGTGAGGACTTGTTGAAACACTCATAACCATGTGGTCTGAAATCAATCTACGCATGCGATCCATTTCGATTATTTCATCGCCTGGCATCATGGTAATTTTTGGTCCTTCGTGTTTAACTGGAGCAGCTTTAGCAACCTCGGCAACAGGAGCAGAAACAGCATTAGCTATTGCAGCATTTGAAGAATTACTTTGAGCTTTTCTGCCACCTTCAATATATTTTAAAATATCGCTTTTAGTAACCCTATCTTCTTTACCAGTACCTTGTATTTGCTCTAACTCGGCCATACCAATACCTTCGGTTCTTGCAATATTTAACACCAATGGTGAATAAAATCTAGCAGAATCGCTATTTGAAACATGAACTGCAGAGACAGCCGCATTAATTGTTTGCTCAATAACCTTTACAGGCTGGGCCATGGCATCAGCAATAATTTCTCGTTTTGGCTCAGCAGCTGCACCAGCACTAGCAGCGGCTTCGGTTCCAACTAGAGCAATGGCAGCACCAACAGGCACAACATCACCTTCATTCCACAACTTTTTTATTAAAACACCTTCATAAGTTGAAGGAACTTCAGAATCTACCTTATCAGTTGCAATTTCTACAACTGGTTCATCAAGTTTAATCGTATCACCTTCATTTTTCAACCATTTTGTGATGGTAGCTTCTGCAATACTCTCACCCATTTTGGGCATTATTAATTCAAATTGAGCCATAATTATTGCTGCAAAAATAATTATTTTACCTATTAAAATTATTTTTATTTAATTGTAATTATTTAGAAAGATAATTCTCTAAAATTAAAGCTATTTTTTCCCAACTAAAATTTTCTGAAATTGCTTTAGATCCCTTCTCTCCCATCACTTTTCTCAAAGCCTCATTTGTCAACAATTCGTTAACCGTTTCAGAAAAACTAATCGCATCTGTTCTCATAAAAGCGCCTTCGCCATCTGCAATGCCTAAACCTTCGAAACCAATATTCGAACAAACGACTGGAATTCCCATGGCCATAGCCTCTAATACTTTATTCTGGGTACCGGCGCCAAATCTTAAAGGTGCAACCACTATACTGGCCGTGTTATACATGGTTTGAAGTTCTGGTATAAATCCTGTTACTTCTATATCGGCACCATTAGCAAGTGCTAATACTTTTTCAACTGGCCGCTGACCAGCAATAATAAATTTAACCTGTGGGTGAGTCTTTTTAATCAAAGGGAATATTTCTTCCACAAAATAAATTACAGCATCTATATTGGGTGCATAGTCCATATTGCCCGTGAATAATAAAGTATCTGATTTACTATAATCATGAGCCATTGGTTTGAACTTTTGTGTATCTACCCCATTTGGCAATACGTTGATATTTTTAACACCGTGGGCATTAATTAAGAAGTTCATATCCTCGGCGGAACAAACCAAATTGAGATTAAATTCATTCAGGATAAACTTTTCATAAGCCAATACCCTTTTGCTTTCAATATTGTCTAAAACAGTTACAAAAAAATTGCGTTTAACGGTTTTGCGTCTTTGCCAATAAAGCGAAAATGCATCAGGCAAATCCAGAATTCTTTTAAGTTGTTTTTTTTCAATCGCATATTGAGCCATTCGCAAGTGCTGAACATGCACAGCATCAAAATCTTGTTCTTTTAATATTTGCGATAAAGCAAGTTCAAAGCTTCGACTCTTGAAATAATTAACTTGCAATGGCAAGGTCCCAAACATACCCCAAGCAACGTTCCAAATACTTTGCCATTTGGGTAATTTAATGACTTTAATGGTTTTAAAAATACCTTCAAGTTCAACAATGTATTCATAATCTTTATCTGTTTCGGCAAAGGTTATGAGGTGCAACGAATGCTTTTTTGACAATTGAGTAGCAAGATTAAATATCTTCAATTTATCGCCCCTAAATGGTGGATATGGAAAGCGGTTGGCAATAAAGAGTATATTCAAATCTTAAAATTGAAATCTGTAAGTAATGTGTTTTTTAATTGGCTGGGCACCCATGGACTCAAACATGCTCAACATTTTCGGATTGAAATCGCCAATCCAAGCCAATTCATTCTCCGTATATTGGGTTTGTCTGCGAATGGCTTCGCGGAATTTCATAATCAATGCTACTTCCATACCTGTATTATGATACTGTGGAATAACTCCGAATACGATACCACGTATACGTTTTACCTTTGTTTTATAATATAGGAACTTCAACTTCCCTATTAGGTTCAGCTTGCCATTCACGTGTTTAAAAACCTGATTAACATCGATTACAGTAATATAAAATCCAATGGGTTTCCCGTCGGCATAGGCAAAAATATTCAGGTCTTCAACAATGATAGGTTTCATCATTTTCATCAAAACCATGATTTTATCCATGGTCATTGGTTCGAGATTATCGTGAAAAGCCCATGCCTTGTTGTATATTTCCATAAAATCGCTTGCATATTTCTCTAAATTACGTTTGCGGATATGATCGAATGTATAAGCAGGATTCGCGAATACCCTGCCGGCTAATTTGCTAAAACGTTCGAAATTAAAAATACCTTCATGGATTAGTGAGGTTGTTTGACCAATTTCATGCTTAAAACCATAATTTTCAAAAAGCGCTTGGTAATAAGGCAAGTTGTAGTTTTCACGATAACTAGGGCTTTCAAAACCATCGACCATTAATCCCCAAAAACTATCGCGCTCTCCAAAATTAATTGGACCATCCATATAAAGACAGTTGTGTTCTTTCAACCATTTTTTACATTCATCAAACAATAAATTGGCGGCATTCTGATTATCTATGCACTCAAAGAAGCCGATGCCACCAGTGATGGAACCCGTTCTGGGCGATTGATTATAAAATGCGGCTACTCTTCCTATTATTTCATTGTTTTTATAAAGCAACCATTGCACACACTCCCCTGTTTTGAATGCAGGATTTTCAACAGGATTAAAAACAGTTTCAATGTCCTTGTCAAGGGGCATAATATAGTTTTTATCATTTTTATAGAGTTTTTTGGCCGATTGAATAAAGTCATTCAATTGCTGCTTATTACTCACTTTTATTAATTGATATTCCACACTGCAAAAATATTTTATAATTAGATACAAATTTTAGTTTTTTTTGCACTTAGTAAAAATAATGAGAAACTTAAAGTACAAACCAACATCACCGATTGAACATCCTTTGATATCAAAGGAAGATGTTGCTAAAATGAGGGCTTATTATTTTAATGAGGATTCAAGTAATCTGAAGTTCTTATTAGAAAAAAGGTATGGTTGGATGAATAATTTCATCAAAAATGACGATATTGGCGTTGAATTTGGGAGTGGAACAGGTTTTAGTAAATTATTTATTAAGTGTAGAAATTTCAAAATTACAGATATAAATGATTACGAATGGTTAGATGAGAGTGGAATTGATGTTACCAATTCGCCCTATCAAAGCAATAGTCTTGATTTTGTGTTGGTATCTAATTTGATTTATACTTTACCTATCCCCCAATTGTTTTTCAAAGAAATGGAGCGAATTCTTAGGCCTGGAGGCGTTGTTATAATACACGAAGTAAATGCATCTTGGAGTATGAGAAGAATTGTAAAGGTTAGAAAACATGAAGGTTATGATTTTACTTATAAAGCCTTTGAAAATGCGACTACCCATAGCCATGCCAATAATTCAATTAATATTGCTATTCCACGTTTATTATTCGACCATAAAAATATTTTTGAATCCAAAGTACCTGCCTTCAAAATTGTTTATTCTGGCTTCAGCGAATTTCTTATACTTTTAAATTCTGGAGGCTTGTCAACGCAAACTAAATTTTTAAGATTGCCGAGATTTCTCTTAAAATTAGTCAATAAGGTTGACAAAATATTGATTAAGATTACACCTCAAACCTTTGCTTTACAGCGTCAGATCGTGATTCAAAAAAAATAAATGAAACTTAAAATAATTATAACCGGAGCAACTGGAATGGTTGGTGAAGGCGTTTTGCTAGCATGCTTAAAGCATCCAGATGTAGAAAGCATTTTGGTAATTAATAGAAAACATCTGCCAATACAAAATCCCAAATTGAAAGAAATTATTCATTCAGATTTTTACAATTTGAATCCAATTGCCGATCAAATGAAAGGTTACAATGCCTGTTTCTTTAATCTTGGTGTAACCTCCATAGGTAAGAATGAGGAAGAATACAGTCACCTTACCTATGATTTAACGCTTCACATGGCTTCAACATTGGCAGCAATTAATACCAATATGACTTTTTGTTATGTTTCAGGCAGTGGAACAGATAGTTCAGAAACCGGCAAGACTATGTGGGCAAGGGTAAAAGGCAAGACAGAAAACGCAATACTCGCACTGCCTTTCAAGGCCGCATTTATGTTTCGACCAGGATTTTTGAAACCGACCATTGGACAGCAGAATGTGCTTAAAGCTTATAAATATTTTGGATGGTTATATCCTTCAATTCGTTTGTTTTTTCCAAAATTTGCTACTACAATAGAAGAATTAGGAAATGCCATGATAAATGTTGCACAAAATGGTTATTCCAAACCATTTATAGAAGTAAAAGACATTTTAATATTATCAAAAAAAAACAAAGCAGTAAACTTATGTATGTAAGACGTCAATTTGATATTCTTTTAATGTATTTGTTTTCGTGGCGACTTATACTTTGGTCGTTATTTACAGGCACATTGGCTTTGATTCTTTATCAAGTATTATTGTGGAAATGGGTGGCTATTCCATGGCTTCCCGTATCATTGATTGGTACCGCGGTAGCTTTTTATACTGGTTTTAAAAACAATCAATCGTACGAAAGAAGTTGGGAAGCTCGCAAAATTTGGGGAGGTATCACAAACTATAGCCGGGCATTTGGTTCGGCATCCAGAGCTTTTATTACGGGCGAATATGCAATACCTGCTATTGCTAATGAGCATGTTAAATCGCAAATTTAAATTTTAATCTACAGACATATTGCCTGGTTGTATGCCTTGAAACATTCCATGCGTCAGCGAACCCAATGGGAGCATCAGAAAATGGTAAACAAGCGATATCGAAATTTTTTCGAGAAGAATTTTGATTTTGCAACCTTAGAAAAAGAAATGGCTCCTTTTCTAAACGATGAAGATGAGCAATGGGTAAGGACTAAGAAAAATATACCTGCGCAATTATTGGATAGGCAATCACAGCATCTTGCGCAATTAAAAAAAGAAGGTTATCTAGAAGATTTTAGGCACATGGAACTACAAAATCTAATTACGGAATTGTATAAAGAACAAGGGGCAACAGAGCGTATAAAGAACACCCCATTGCCTCGACAATTTGCAACTACCAGCACAATCTTCATAGTTATTTTTACATTTCTTTTGCCATTTGGTATGCTAACTGAATTTCACCAACTGGGAGATGGCTTTTTATGGCTAATGATACCATTTAATTTGGTTGTTTCATGGGTATTTAGTTTAATGGAATATATGGGCGATTACAGTGAAAATCCATTTGAAGGGCTGATAAATGATGTTCCAATTTATAGTATAGTTAGAAATATTGAAATTGATTTAAAAGATATGTTAAGTGAAACTGACTTACCTGAAATGATACAACCGGTTAGAAATATTTTATTTTAACTATTGAGTCAGTACTCGATAGTAGCTTTACTTTATATCATAAATCATTTTGTCTTTAGATTGTTGTAAGGACATGTTTTATTTCCAATGATCTATTTTTATGGAATCAAATTTAAAAAATACAGATAGCTTATGACTGCCTTTGGAAAAACTAAAACAATGTTGGCGAACAACCTATTCAATAAATATTTAAAGTGAAGCAAATTGCTTAGTGGTTGCTTTCACTTTCTTTTCTAAAAATACGTCATTCAATTTTTGGGTATACTCATCCATTTCAGAAGCTACCTTATTAAAGTAACCGGTCAACCCATTAATTTTTTCGAGTGAAATATTTTCCTCATTTAGAACTTGTACAAGTCCCATTAGTGTGGTAACAGGCCTTTTAATAATGTGAGAAATAGAAAACATAATTTCTTCTAAGGTTTCAATGTATTCCTTACTTTCGGTTATATCTTGCAAGGTGCCATACCATACTACCCTATCTTCTCTTTTTTCAGGATTCGCTTTGGCCCTGTGCCATTTAATAGTGCCATCCTCTGCCGCAATCCTAAATTCAAAATCCAAATTGGTCAATGTTTTAAAGGAATTACCAATACTTTCATACACTTTTGGTAAATCATCTGCATGAATGGTATTAAAACCAAGTACAGCATTGTTTTTAAGCATTTCAGGCGTAAGACCAGGATGAATTAAAGTGATACCTTTACTGACAAATGGGAAACTCATGTCGCCATCATTGGTTATTTGGAATTTAAATAAAGCGCCTGGCGAATGATCTGAAATTTTTTCAATTAGATCATCATTTGAAACAATTTCCATTTCTTGGTCTATTTTTGCGACTCTAGACAAAAGTAATTCCAAAACTCTGTTGGATAAACTTTTGAGTGTCCTTAATTCAAATTCAGATAAATTTCGAGGTTCCGTATCTTCAATACAAAATGCCCCTAACAAGTTGCCGTTTTCCGAAACTAAAGGAGCACCTGCATAGAATCTAATTCCATTTTCACAATCAACGAAAGGATTGTTTTTAAATCTATTGTCAAGAAGCGTATCATTAATAACAAGTATTTGGGAATCTGTTGTATCAATGTTATTACAAAATGATAGATCCCTAGGCGTTTCGAGTAAATCAATACCAAATTTGGCTTTGAACCATAGTCTATCTGAATCAATAAAAGAAATGAGTGAAATTGGTACTTGGAAAATATCCGCAGCTAATTTAACTATTTCATCAAATTCTTTTTCAGGTTGCGAATCAAGAATTTGAAATTTTTTCAAGTCGTTTAATCTTTCATTTTCGTTCATAATCTTTAATTTTAAAAGTATATACGATGAAAATTAAAAATAAGATTTAGATTTCTTTTAAATTGTTAAAATCTTTATGTTTGTTAGAGATTTAATATATTTAAATTCAGATAATGGAGAGCAAACTTAAAGGCAGAATTGAATCAATTGATATCCTTAGAGGAATCGCAATGGTAATAATGGCGCTGGACCATGTTCGCGATTATTTTCATTTTTCAGCAAATACTTCCGACCCATTGGATTTAGATACTACTACGCCCCTACTCTTTTTCACGCGTTGGATCACTCATTTTTGCGCCCCTGTTTTCATTTTTTTATCAGGCACCTCTATTTATTTACAAAGTATTCGCAAATCTAAATCAGAACTTAGTTTATTTTTATTAAAACGTGGCCTATGGCTGATACTAGTAGAGATGATTGTAATTACATTTGGGTGGTCATTTAATCCTAATTATCCAGCATTTTTTATGCAAGTTATTTGGGCCATTGGCATCAGCATGGCACTTATGGCCTTTATTATTTATTTACCATATTGGGCTATTTTTACCCTTGGTGTTTTAATTGTAATTGGGCATAATTTCTTAGATTATTATGAAATTCAGGATGGCTTTAAGCCCAATTTTATATGGGATATTTCACACCATGGTGTCTTTAAACCTTATGAATTTATTAAAGGTCATTCATTTCTAATTGTATATCCATTTTTGCCTTGGACTGGTGTAATGATGCTAGGATATTGCCTTGGCATTTTATATTCTAGTAATTATTCACAAGAGCAAAGATTGCGAAATTTAAAAATATTGGGCCTGACACTTATAGTTCTTTTTATAATTTTGCGTTATACAAATTTATATGGCAATAAGACCCCTTGGGAAGTGCAAAAAAATATTTTATATTCTTTGTTTTCATTTATCGATGTCAATAAATACCCACCATCATTGTTATACATTTGTATGACTTTAGGACCATCGATTTTAGTTTTAGCATGGCTTGAGTCCTTTAAAATCACTGGTTTTAAATACTTCAAAGTGTTTGGAAGCGTTGCTTTGTTTTACTATATCCTTCACATTTATTTGATTCATGCGTTGTGCATGCTCATTTTCTTTGTTAGAGGTCACCACATGTCTGAAGCAGTAAATCCTGCGGCTCATTTTCCATTTTATTTTGTTATTTCTGGCGAAGGTTTTTCATTGCCTTTGGTTTATTTCATTTGGATATTGGTGGTATTAATACTTTATCCAATTTGCAAAATTTATGACAAGTATAAAACCAAACATAAAAATAAAAAATGGCTGAGTTATCTTTAAAAATACTTTGTTGAAAGTAATATATTGAATATGTTTGTATAAAAATAATATATGCAATACCAATCTATAACCGCCAATATAGGGGTTAAAAATGTGAATGAAACCGTTCAATTTTATACCGAAAAGCTAGGTTTTGATCTTGTAATGTCAAATCCTGAGGAAGGTGAATATATTTGGGCAATGGTTAGCAATGGACATGTCATCTTAATGTTTCAAGATGATGTTAATTTAAAAGAAGAATATCCTGAATTAAGTTCAGCGGGCAAGGGTAATATTACATTTTATGTTAAAATAAAAGGAATGGTTGAGTTATTCGAACAATTAAGAGACAGTAATTTA
Organism: bacterium; assembly: GCA_029945665.1. Taxonomy (GTDB): domain Bacteria; phylum Bacteroidota; class Bacteroidia; order NS11-12g; family UBA955; genus JABMMZ01. The sequence continues at coordinate 36,848 of JAQSCZ010000028.1, forward strand.
ATTGTAAAACCACTTGCACCAACGCCATACGGGGTTGCCGAATTTGCGATCAGAGATAACAATGGATATATATTAACTATTGCAGAAGCCTAACTATTTTAAATTTTATTGGACAATTTTCCCTAAAGATACCAATTCATTTTAAAGCCGGTAAACCAAGCATTGGTATTAATTTCATGGTAACTACTCTCTCCTGGCGCAATTGCTAATCTTCTTTTTACGTTTTGAGAATAACCTCCAAAAACATTTACAAAACAATTATTGCTTATAGGAATTCTAATGTCACAATATTTGCCATTTCTTACCTCTTTATTTGAAAAGCCTAATCTAATCGCATATTTATCTAGTTGTCCAAAACCTGTACCAATGCCATAAAAATAATCTATTGCATCTAAAGTAACTGGTTTCATACGCGTGAACTCAAGGTAGAACACATCTAATTTACCGACTCTTAACTCGGGTAATATTCTTATTTTGGGGTTAATGGACAAAAATGGTGTTAGTAATCTCTGAAACCCATAGCAGGCGTAC
>JAQSCZ010000029.1 GCA_029945665.1 bacterium
GTGCAATTTACAATATTACGTATACTTGTGCAAGCTTTCTGACAGTCATATTAATAAACTATCATTATCTGTTTTCAAATAGGTGTCTTTCATTATCTGCTATTCTCGATATTTTACTCACTTGAGCTCTATCAATTTTACAAATTTCTAAAACAAATGAATGAAAAGGATTTAAATGATATTAGTTGCTTTTTTGTCTTACGCCCAGCGTTTTTTGTTAACAAAATACTTTCTTAATGGGTTCGCAAGATAACAAAGTCCTACTTTTAATTCAATTTAACCGAAAAAGAATGTCTTTGTGAGTAGGGTATTGTCCAAAAGTACATAATTAAAATCATCGGTCTATTTTTTGATGGTATCCATTCCAAAAGCATTTTGGACCGAGAGAATTGGGCTGGGTAGGAATTTTATTTTTTTTAATATTTCAAGAATCAAGGATTTTTCAAAGGCCTTGCAATTATTAAGTATGATTTGACATAAAGCAAAAGGGGCTGTTATTGCCGGTGATAAGGTAAATTGTACAACTGCCAATTTTGTTCTTTAATTATATCAAATTTGTCGAAGCGTAACTACTTGACTTTGTGTAGTGCGTGTTTGAAAAGAATTTTAAATCCTTCTATGGTACTTGGGCATTTGAAACCCTTTTTGATTTCTAATAAACTCAGTAGACGAATGATATTCCAATTTTCAAAAATGATACAATAGGCTTGCCATAAATTATATTTACCATCATAAATTTGAACAGGTTCTCCTTTTACGCCATTGATTTCTAAGATTTGAATTTTGCCTATTTCTAAGTCATGATAGTATTTACATTTAAAATCAATTCTTGCATAATTGAAAATGGCGATGTCTTTCATCATACAATCGAATGTTTTTTTTAAAGCGATGGTATTCAATTCGGGCCGTTCTTTATAGGTGGCCCCAAAATCCCAATTTCCAATACTGCCTGCATTTACTAGTTCACCCTTCTCAGGTACAGTAGCCAAACGGTCGCCAAATAAACCCTCAATTCGACGTTTATTATACACTCCTGTTTCTGATTTGGTGATGAGTATTTTTATTGTTGCTTGTCCATCGCCTATAACTTTAAAAGGAATACGTTCAACAATACTGCTAACAATAAAATCAATACCTTTCTTGTAGGTCAGAATTGTTAACTCGTGTGCATCATCACAATATAATTGTATCAAATAATCCATTGGATTGTTTTGGTGGTATTGTTTCAGATCCAGTTCATTGTCTATTTTTTTTACTTTAAATCCACCTTCCCCTATATCTGGCTTGGCGATTAGTGGATAAGCAAATTGTCGCATTTTGTTTTTAACGGACTCAAAACTTTCTCCCTTTCTCACCAAAATAGTGGCAGGCTTTAAAGTTTCCGGAACATGGTCGAGTATGGCCTTTTTTGAATCGCCTGCAAATCCACCTAGACTTATACTTGGATTAGCTGCTGCAAAATAAAAAAGATGTTTCGTTCGCAAAGATTCTACAAGTATAATATACAGTGTGAGCGGAAAATAAAGTATTTCCTTTGGCCAATAGCGCCATTGATACCATATCTTAAACCATTTTAACAAAATTAAGTACCTTTCACTCCCATCTTTTTAAGTAAATTTAAATGAGAATAGACGCCACCTCCAAAACTTGTAACGCTAGGTTCTATGCCGTGTTGACGGAGATGTCTGAATAATATAGTGTTGACTTTAGGGTAGTGATAATGGCTAATGTGTGGGAATAGATGATGTGCAATATGGCTATTAACGCCTCCAAAAATACTATTTGCTAATTGGCTAAATGGGTGAAAATTATTAGAACTTTTGATTTGGTTCATAACCCATGATGTGTTGATATTTCCGCTTTCATCTGCCTTAGGATATAATGAACCATCAATGTGATGTGTAATGAAAAAGGTTAATAAAGTATAGAGTGACTGAACTAGGTGCATTGCTATGAATCCTACTAAAACCCACGTCATCACTTGGTGTGAAAATATTAAAGGCAGTATCAATAAGTATGTGATATAAAAAGCTTTTAATACCCAAAATTTCAAGCCATAAATAAATTTGCTTCCTGTGTATGCATGTTTCTTCTTAATAAAAACAATAAAATCTTTGATTAATACCCAATACAAGGAATAGGTTGTGTAGGCAATTGGCCCATAAATAAATTGATAACGGTGGTACCATTTCCATTGGGAGCCTGGGATTAAACGAATCAAGCTTGTTATTGCCAAGTCAGTATCAAAGTGTTCAACATTTGGAGCAAAATGGTGGGCATTGATATGTCGGCCTTTCCAAGCTGCGGGATGAGCACCTACCAACGTATATATAAATTCAAAAAAGAGATTATCCCAAAAAGGCTTTTTAAAGATGGTGTGATGAGAAAAATCATGTGCAAAGTTAAAACAAAGCATAACTGTTAATAGGCCAAATATAATATAGTCCAATACAAATAAGAATGGATTTTCAATCGTGTAAATTCCAATATAAGCAAAAGCTGTCAATACCGCATAGACAGCGCCCTTGATAATGAAATATTGATTGGCCTCTGATTTCTTTAGCGGCAATTTTTGTTCAATTTCTTTTAAAATACTATTGAATAGGGCAGTATCTTCGGGCAGGTTAAGATGTTTGGCTTTCATAAATTAATGAATTAAAGTGTTTTTGATGACCCATGGAATATAAAAATCTGTAATATGATTTTAATGCTTCAGAATAAGGCATATTCATATAAACAATACCATGTTTTAATGCTGTAGCCTTAAACAATGGAAGTATTTTTAAATAGTGCACATGGCTGATATTTGGAAGTAAATGGTGCAAGGCATGGGCGTTAAAACCGCCCAGGGTCCAGTTTAAAAACACACTTTCTGCATTATAATCTACAGAAGTTTTCATTTGTAAAGAAGCCCAACTTATATCCAATCGGCCATCCTCGTCAGGCACAGGATGTTCGACATAATCCGATAAATGGGAAACGCCTAAAACACTTGTGAATATGATGGATACCATAAAGTGATTGAGAATAAATGCGATAATTACTGTGCCAATACTGAATGGTAAGAACATGATTGGAAATATAATCATGTAAAGCAAGTAGATAATCTTAAATATAACTAATTTGATAATTTCTATATTTGGAATTTTGATTTGGATGGTTCTGCTTGTGAATTTAAATAACATCAACATTTCACGCATAAAAAACCAGTTTAAACTGTAAAGTAAACTTAATACAGGCGCGTATAGAAATTGGTATTGATGATACCATTTAAGAGGTTGTGATTCTGTCATTCTAAGCAAAGGATTGTTAAGCACATCAATGTCACTTCCTTCAATATTAGTATACAAATGGTGTGATTCGTTGTGGTTCTTGCCCCATACAAAGGCATTGTTGCCCTGAAGATTAAAACTTATTGAAAACAAAATCTTGTTCCAATATTTGCTTTTAATTGCAACACCATGCGTAGCATCGTGTGAAATATTGAAGGCTGTTAAAAGCACAGCTAAACCCATTAGCAAGTAATACAAATAAAATTCAATTAAACTTGAACTGTTCATCATCAAACAATAGAACAATATGTCTAAACCAAAATACAATACTATTTTGATCAACATAATGTAATTGCCAGTTTTAGCTATTTTATTTTGCTCGAAATAGGTTTCTATTTCTTGATTGAGTTCTTTGTAAAATTTGGTACCTGCGTCTTTGCTAAACTTGAGTTTTTTCATGTCTTTTGAATGGGTAATATTTTGTGATTAAAATACGATGACAGAAAAATATTTCATTTCTGTCAAAAGGAGTTTCATATTGTTTTTTGATATTGCAGGTTAAATTAATTTAAAATATAGCTATTAGTTGTTGTCTTTTCTGTAGCAAATATCTCAGAATGGGTATTCACAAAATAATTAGATAGTGCAGATGTGGTGTAATTTATTATTGTTTTGTGCAACTTTTATCTAATTTTCAATTAAAAAAAATAAAAAATCACGCAGTTAGAAATTATTTATTACCAAACAATAAAATTGATAATTTAATATTCTTGGAAACGGAATGAAAACATGAAAATAGAGTTGCCACTTTAAAAATTAAGAAAGAACAAATACATTATAGCAGTATAGATAGGCTTATTTTAAGAGGTAATTTATACCTATAATGATAATTATGTGCAGACAGTCAGTTATATAGTAAAATATTAAACTTATTTTTGCGACTCAAAATATAACTTATGGCTTAATGGCCATTTTTATGTTATTGCTTGTTTTAACTATGTGGGTCAGCTTGAATTTGGTAACCGCGATACTCGGTTTTGTAGTATCTGCCATGCTATTGCTTTCGGCAAGTAGGAATCAATTTGTCAATATTTTCTTAGGTGTTGGTTTTTTCGCAATGGCTTATCGCTCCTTGTCCAATTATATAATCGCTTATCAGCTAATGGACAATACCTTTTTAGTTGGCCATGTTTCCTTTGTTTATTATTTCATAGGCCCTAGTATATATCTCTATTTCCGCTCTGTTCTAAACGACGAACAAAGTTTGTCTAAAAGAGATTGGTTACATTTTTTATTACCTGTGTGGGCCATACTTTTATTGCTATACTACCTAATAGAAGGGTCTATAATTTTTGGAAAATTTTATCTCCAAGCTTCTACAAGCGTTTCTAACAATGTAACGCCTTATTCTTTTTACCTACAACCTATCTATCATGTAGTTTTAATAGTTGCGCAATGTTTTATATACACCGTCCTCTCTTGGCGACTTGTCCATTTAAAATTGAAAACAAAGAAAAATGAGCATCCTCAATTAAAAAAGGTAAGAACTTGGATTATCACTTTTCTGAGTTCCTTTACTTTGCTGTTGATTATTGCATTCACAGGGGCCTTCTTAAAAATTGTTTTCAATATAGAAAAAAAATTCCTATTCAATGTCGATTTTGTCAGGTCAGTATTTTTAATTTATTTATTTACTAGGGTCCTCTTTAAAAATGATTTGCTCTACGGCATGCCGAATCTTAAAACTGAATTGCCTGTTATTGATTCGCTGCCGCCGAATGAACTAGAAGAGCCAATAGACAAGGAGAACAGTGCCGATACATTAAAAATAAATGCAAATTCGGTTATAATTACTACACCAAACCATGTCCATTTTGATTCCAATGGATGGATAAAGCCCCATGAGGCTATGATCAGTGAAGTGTTTTCGCAGATCTCGCCATCTGGTACTTTAGAAACAGACAAGGTGTTAGATTATATTAACAGAATTAATGAATATCTTGAGAAGAAGCCTTATACCAGTGTCGATTTTGATATTAAATCTATCTGCACCGAGCTCAAAGCACCTTTATACCATATTGAATATTTATTCAGGTATTATAATAAATACAGTTTCTCTGAATTTAGAAACGTCATGCGGGTTAATTATGTTTTAAAACAATTTGAGGCAGGTAGTTCTCAAAATTTTACAATCGAAGCCATCGGTTTAAATGCTGGATTCAGCTCAAGATCAAGTTTTTTTAGAGTTTTCAAGCAAATAACAGAAAAAACGCCAAAACAAGTATCTGATTACCTTTTAAACAAGGATTTAAAAGTTTAAAAATCTAAATTTGTTTTTACAATTTTATAATATAAAAATTGCGTTAGCTGTTTTTTGTTAGTCTCATTTTTCAGAATCAAGTACCATTTTACCCAAATTGGCAGACTGAATTTTTCCTTAGAATACTTATAACTTTACTTTGCACTTTTCCGTAAAACTAAAAATGAAAATTCCTGCGTTATTTAAAAAAATGCATAAATCGATTGTTAAACTTAAAAATTCAGTTTTGTTTTCGTTGATCTTCAGACGAAAATAGTTTGATCAAATTAAACAATCATTTATTTAATTCGAGATGGCTTTTGCTCGGGAGTCCAACATACAGCAATATCAAGACACTTTGTAAAAGCCATGAATGCAGATTGGCGCACTTGATTCAAGTTTTTTGAACTTTTTAAATTCAATTTCGCTCATAATTTAATACAACCACAATTATTTCAATTGGTAATCTATGTAATTGGCATTATTCAACTACAAAGGATTGTACTTGAACCGAAGTGGCAGACCTTATAATTAACTGATAAATACCCTTAGCTAAATAAGTACTATCGGGTAAAATATTAGCGTTTTGATCCTCTAATTTTATAGGAGAAAATAATGCTTTTCCATCGTAGCTAATGATTTGAAATGTTAATTCATTCAATTGAACTTCATTGCTATTTGCTTTAAAATAGAGCGGCATTCCAGACTTTAGCGGATTTGGATAAATAACATAAATGGATTTTTCAATCAGGGTTTGAGCAATAAATGAGCCATCGGAATTCTGCTTACTACAGCCATTTACTTTTAACTTCATAATTCCCGAAGTTGTTAGCAAATCACCACTATTAATTCTGCCACAAACGACAATGGCTGAATCGCTACTAAAAGCCATGGCTTCTATCACCTCGTCATAATTGTTATTAATTCTACGGCTAAAATATCCATTGTTTCCAAAATTTGCATCCATAAGACCCTTAGAAGTTATTTTACCTACTCTAAATTGTACATTGCTATTTTGACTGACATACCCGCCTAAAAAAAAATTATCTTTACAATCTTTCAATATCTCCGTGAACGAAGAATTCGTATTCACAGAATCTGTCCATATCCCAGCATTGCCAAATGAAGAATTTAAGGCGCCATTAAATAAGAAAGCGCACACAATCGCATGTGTATTATAACTGCTATCATTTATATAATTACCTGCAAATACAAGCTGCTTATCTGCAATGCTTACCCCATATAATCTGGTTTCACTTGTGTTATATCTGTATTTTAAATAACCACTAGCATTAAAGTTCGTGTTCATGTTGCCATTGGTGTCCAACATTACAATGGTTGCTGAATTATAAGATCCGTTATAGCTTGTCCCCACCCCCACAATCATTTTTCCGGTATCATTCATTGCTATGTCTAATAACCTTTCGGCATTCGTATTGACATTAATCACAACCGAGCCATTGTTGCCAAAAGCCGAATTAATAGTACCGTTTGGATTTACTTTCCAGATAATACTTTGAGTTACCCAATTAGTGGTAATATATCCTGCAGCATAGATGCTTCCACTTGGTGAAACTTCAAATGCCCACGCATCGCTATTATCCAATGGCGCACTTAATAAACAAATACCATCGGTGCCAAAAGTTGAGTCAATGATACCGTCGCTGGTTATTCGTGCTACAAATGGTCTGAAATAAGGCCCAACCGAGTTTTGCCCGCTAATTAGATACTTGCCATTGTCCAATGCTTTAATGCATCTACCATAATCGTAATCATCATTTAAGTCAATGTTTAGTCTGCCATTGGTGCCAAAGGAATTGTCTAAATTGCCATTGGTTAAATAGCGTTTTACAAAAATATTAAGTGTACTGCTTTCTCTGTCATGACCAATAACCATTACCTTATTGTTTTTATCGGTGGTTATGCCGTTTGCTGTTTCGTCAGAAGAATTAATAATACCAGTCGAATTGAAACTCAAATCTAGGGTGCCATTTTGCGCAGTAGTTCTTAGAATTGCGGCAAAAAGTACAATTAGAATTAGATTTTTTTTCATAATTAAAAATTGAATTTATAATGCAATTTAGTATTATTTATTTAATAATTGGTCATCTTAAATGGTAAGATTTTAAATATCAATTTTTAAGCAGAAATAGAAAAGGCTGAGAACATCTAATTAATCTTGAATGACTCCCACAAATTTATAAATAATTGGGAATCAAAAAAGCCATCCCATTTGGTTTTAACGATTCAATTATATTAACAAATGTTAAAAAATCATTACATAATTCTTGCGAAAAAGTTAAACCTTTGCCAAATAATTCAGTTTAAAGAAAGTATCTATGTACAGTCTGTCTCCAAAAAACCCTCGTTTTTATCAAAAGCAATTCTTGCTATTAGCACTCATCGGCATTTCACTATTGGTAGCATGTAAAAAGGAAGCCGAACCTGAATCCAATGTCAATCAACCTACAGATGGTCAAATATTATTGGGTCCATATACCGCCGGCGACCAATCGGGTAGACTACAAATATTAGATAAATATGGCAATACCATCAAAGAAAAACTAACTGCTGGTATTGTCATGAATTTTCAGAAATGGAACAACAATGGCACCATCCGTTACACCTATTTGGTAGAAGATAAAGCGGCTTATCACATTAAAAACTTTTTTGGCTACATCCCCGGCTACCAAGTAATAGCCGACGAAAATATCAATGAAATTAAAAGGGTTTATTTGCATGCCTTTGGCAATATCGATACCAGTGTTCAAAATGTATTAGATGCCCATGATTTTATATACCTTAATGATAACCACTATATCACGATGTCTTACTACGAAAAGCGGGTTAACAACATTCCTCAAAACTTAAATCCAGCAGCCAACCTTAAAGTAATAGCGCCTATTATCCAAGAAATAGAAAATGGCCAAGTAATATGGCAGTGGGATGGGACCGATTATCCCGAATTGTATGCAGAAAGTATAGAGAATAATAACTATGCCGATACCACCACCATTCGCGATTATTTGCACATCAATGCCTTTGTTATTGACCCTAACGACAATCAGTTAATCTGCTCATTTCGCAATGCAGATTTACTATTAAAACTCAATAGAACCACCGGTGCTGTTATATGGCACCTTGGTGGTAAAAACAGCGATTTTGCGTTAACACCCGACCAGAAATTTTTAAGACAACACCACCTCTCATTTATTGAGAATGGCACCCGCCTCATGTTTCTTGACAATGGCGACGCCACCCTGCGTCCGACATCGCGCATCGTAGAATTTAAATTAAACCAAAGTGCTAAAACCATCGAAGATTTTTCTGCATTTCAGGTACCGGCAGCATTCATACAGTTTACCGGTTCGGTTCAAAAATTTGGCAATTCATATTTTATCAATGGTGGAACAAGCAAGTATTTATTAGAAGTAAATAGCCTTACTGGCGTTAAAACATTTGAAAAAATACTGGATCAAATGACTTATCGAGCCTTTAAATATTAGGCGCACCGTGTTTTTTTTTAAAATTTAGAAGCCTCTTTTAATATATTTTGCCATTTATCAGATTCAGCATAATCCTTAATTACTTTATTTCTGGCTAGTAAAAAGCGCTTCATATAATTTGTTAAAATAAGCCAGTTAAATAGTCTTCCTAAAATGCCACAGGGTGATTCAAAGTAGAAAATATCCTTCATTATTACAGTCTCACCTCTTTGTTCAAACAGGTGTTCGTGATAAATCGATTTAAATGCACCTTTCATTTGTTCATCTCTAAAATAAGTGGGCCTATCAAAGGCCGTTATTTTCGAAGTGAGTTGTTGTTTAATGCCAAAATGTGTTGCCTGCCATGTAACAGTTTCATCCAACCCTATCAAACCCTTGGTAGTTCCAGCAACAGCCTTTTCATGCGTGCCATTAGTACTTATGGTATGCAAATCGATACTGGTACTCAGGTCGAAACAAATGGCCATGGTCGATTTTATTTTGGTTGTCAATTCTAGGGTAGGCATCTGTTGGGTGTTAGGAGCGTTGCAAATATAAAGGCTATGGTTAACAAGATACCTAATATAAAATGAGTTCGGGTTAAGCATATCATTTAAATTTGATTTCTCAAATATTTTAATCCTTCCCATTTCCTTCTCCTTTGGCTTCGTTGCGACTTAATGGTTTGTTTGGGCAAAAAAGTAACTATCTTAGCAGAAGGCGCTCTCATTAGCTTGGGAATAAAAATCCACTATGCATAGAAAAATTCAATTGGTCTTCTCGCACAGGCTAACCCTTCATCCCTGACCAAAAGAAATTTTTACGCATGCGTGGACCCAACGCGCAGACACTGCCTTCGATAAAATTTGGACAATTTTAGTAGGTAGTAATTTTAGTTATTGTTTTTTTATTCGCAGAAATCTTCATCTCTGACCAATTAAATTTTTTACGTCCCGATATCAATCGGGATGGACCCAGCCTGCAGATCCTGCCTTCGATAAAAGTTATAAAATTTTATAAGATGGTGGCATTATTTACACAAGATTGGTGCAAAATAGTGAAGTTTTGTTGGGTATACTTCCTTAACCCGAACTCACGTTATTATAGTCCTTTTTACATTTGTTTTTGGTGGAAAATCCGAAATATATTAAAACATGGGGTTACTATCTAATTTTGGCAATAGCGGAATATAATTTCAGATGGCAGTTGCACCTTGGCAGACAAAAAATCTTCAAATTACTGTTTCAATTAGCAATTTGGAAAGATCAAAATCGCTGCTTTTATTTGGCTTAAAGCATTAAATAAAGAATGAATTTGGAAAAATTATGAAGGCCAATATTTTATAATTACCAGTGTTTTCGAAACTTGATGTTAAGGTTATCGATCCTCAAAAACTAGTTTAGGTGTCCTATCTGCTTTAAATACCCCCCAATGTTTTTCCGGCTCTAGTGGATGTGACGAACCTTTCCATTTTTCATCAAATGCTTCAAAAAAGAAAGTGAGTATTTTATTTTTAGATGACCAGGCCATTAAATCATCAAAATAAATTTTCTGATTGATTTCGTTTACATGCTCCGGATCAATTCCTCGGCCATTGGAATTGGTTGCCCAGCCTGCTTCGGTTATAACTATGGCTTTATCGGGATAATGGTTTGCAATGGTTTTGTAATTTGCCATCGTATATTCAATGGCCTCATGAATATGCTTATATTCCCAAACTGGGTAGGTGTGGATAGATATAAAATCAACAACTTCGGCCAATGGTTTGAGCTGACTTAACCATGGAACATAATTCTCACAAAAAGTAACTGGTTGTTTAATGTGGTGCTTTACTTTCTTTACAAATTCAATAACTCTGTCAACAGATACGAAATGGTCGGTCCAGTCAACGCAAGCTTCGTTGCCAACGGAAACTGCACATATAATCTCTGGAAATTGGTTGGCCCAATCTATCAATTTTTGAATTTTTACGTTATTGTTTTTTTGATTTTCTACGAGTTGATCTTCGCTATAAATACCACCCCAAGGGCAACCATAGTTGTTCATCTCAGCTTCAATGTAGGCACCTAGCATTAATTTGATATTTAATTTCTCATTGCGAATAACATTGATTACTGTTAAGGCATGCGCATCGCAATCATATAAGCGCAGATAGTTCCAATGTGGGACTAGCAACAATAAATCCTCCTTAACTTCGTCGTAAGTAGGGATTATACCTCCCGGTTGTTGCCCATTCCTGAACCCTGAATAACATATTGCATTTGCCATTGGCAAATTAAATTGCTTAAAAAAATCTGTCATTAAAACTTCAGTTGTTCATCCTTGTCCCATATTCCCCAATAAGCACCTGCTAGTCCCTCTGCATCCACCTTCCAACTCTCGTCAAAGGTTGCGAAGTAGAATATTGGAACTTGATCCTTTTCAGACCAAAGTTGGGTATTAATAAAATAATCTCTGGCACTTTTTTCTGATGGATAAGCACCCTTTAAATTTTGACCTTGGCTAGGCCAACCAGTTTCGGTAATGATTACTTTTTTACCATTGCCCGCCAACACGGCTTGGTTATACATCTGTTTCATATAATCGAGGGAATGTTCCACCGGACAACCCTCCCAAAATGGATAACAATTGCAAAGTATAATATCACAAAGTTCTGTAATCCTTGGACGGTCCGTAAACTCATAATAGGCATCTACATAACCAAGGGGTATATTCGGAATTTCTGCTTTGGTTTTTCGCATGTATTCCAATAATTCATCTTCTGTTAAATCTTTGCGATACATCACCTCATTGCCAACAGAAGCGATGTCAACAAATCCTTCCTTGGCCAACTTAATTAAACCGTCCAATTCTCGCTGATTTAGCTCAGCATCGTTACCTAGCCATGCACCAACCAATGTTTTTAAACCCATTTCTTTGGCCACAATAGGAACAAATTCATTGCCCTCAATACACGAAAATGAGCGCACCCATCGTGTATGTGGTTTTATAATCTCCATTCTCTTTCTCACTTGTTCTATCGAGATTATATCCCCAGGTTTTTGTCCATCTTCGTATATACTGAAGCAAAAACCATGGATCCCATTTTGCATTATTTCAGCAAAAAGGTTATTGAGTGTTTCTTCTGTTTTGCCTTCCACATAATTGGAATGTGATTCATGTTTAAATGAAAGGACATGATCTTTTCTGTATGACATAGATTTAATTTATTATTGATTAATTTTATAATTTTCCCCTTCTGCTTTCTAATTCTGCTTTAATTTCTCTTGCCTTTTCTTCGCTCAAATCATAGTTCCACATGATGACAATGGCCATGCCTGCAGTAATGGATGGAATAATGATATCGGCCAGGCGCAATTTGTTCATTGTCTCTAAACTTTGGGTGGCTACATTCTGGTCAAATCCTACATATTTTAGAACGATACCACTCAATACCAAAGCCAAAGCTTGGCCTAATTTTACCATCCACCAATACACTGCGCCAAATGTTCCTTCTCTTCTAGGCATGCCATTATTTAATTCATCTAAATCGCAAACATCTGCAGTCATCGACATCATTAATGTAAACAATCCTCCTAGTCCGAATGCAATTAATGGAAGCGGTAAAAACATGAGCATTGGGTTGGTTGGACTAAACCCCCACCACTTTAAAAGATAACCGATAATTGAAATGGCTGTAGAAATAATGAAGGCTTTTCTTTTTCCAAATTTACTTGCTAAAAAAGTAACAATGGGAATTACAAAGAACGCTGTTAATAAAGCACTGACAGTGGAAAACCAAGCAGGTAATGTTCCTGCTATTTCGTAGCTACCATTGAACATATAAAAAACGATGATGAAAAAACTAAACGATGCCACCATCTGGAATCCGTTGAACACTAAAAAAGTAGCCCCACATAGCTTCATAAATGGTTTATTTTTAGTCATGTTCTTCATGTTGGTAAACAATATTTTCATATTGGCGCCAATCGTGTTAAAGGAAATTTCGGAGCGATTTTCAATGTGTTCTGCATCAAGTTCTCTACAAAAAATTGCGGGCAAAATACCAAGCACCATACAGATTGAACCTACTACAATTGATAGTTGCCTAACACCAATTGCCTGCGTTGCAAAAATATGTTGATCTGCAATTAACACCCAGAACCAGGGAACAATGACCCATGCCAGCTGACCAATGGTTTGTGAAAAACCCATCAAACGGGTGCGTTCGTTATAATCACTCGTCATTTCATAACCTAATCCAATTAATGGCGTAGCAAATAAGGCATTACTAATGATGAAAAGAATTGAAAAAACAAGGAAATACCAGAAGTTATAGGTTGATCCATTTTCAGGAAAAAGTTGCCATTGCACAAAAAATAAAATACTGCATAAAATGGCCCCTACAAAAATATAAGGTCTTCTTCTTCCATATTTTGATTTGGTATTGTCTGATATAAACCCAATGATAGGGTCGGATAATGCATCAATAAATCGGGGAATTGCAGAAAGCAAACCGGCATAAATGGGATCTATGCCAAAAGCCGTGAGTAAAAAAAAGGAGAAAACGCCCAATGCTCCAGGGAACAGATTATTTACTAAATGCCCTGCACCAAATGCCATCTTCTGAATGGTTGGGACTTTATCCTTTGTACTGGTAATAATTTTTGACATATATTTATTGTTTTATTAATCGATTAAAATGGTTTGAATTGCTTTAGCTGAAATAGAAAGGTTGTAATTTTCATCCTTATAGTTTAATTGAATGGGCTTTTCTTTTTCAGTTGGGTTAAAAAGTATAATCGCCACAGATCCATTTGGATTTAAAGCTGCTGTAACTTTCAGATCCTTATCAGTACTTTCAAAACCAATTCTTACAGCTCCGGGTCGAATGTACTTACTAAAATGCGCCATGGTATAATAAAGGGGTGTAAAATAAACTTCATCCTTTTCTTCATCAACAATAACGGGGGCTGTGCACCAGTTTTTAAACCAATTAGGGCCACCCTGTTTGTTTAAAACCAAGTTCCAATCAATCCAACCGTCTACATAATTATTAAGGCAGCCAATGATATCCTCTGCATAGCGATTTACTGGTGCATATTTTGGATGCAAATATTTCTCTTTGTCTGATGCCCAATCCCAACCCCAATCTGTAGCTTCCTTGCTCCAATACCAATTGTCATCCATCCATTTGGGTACTTCTGAATCGACACATGCTTCTGTATTTATTAAATATTTACTTGGATTTTTTTTATGCGCATATTGCAGTGCTTCGCCAAAGTAATCATAGGTACTTTCATACCAGTGAACCGCCGTTCCATCAAAATACTTCGAAGATTTTTCTGATTTATACATCTCGTCAACCCATTCTTTTAAACCTGCACGGTTTTGATCATAACCCAATATTTTGGTAGTATTAAAACCCGATTTTTCTAATTCAGGACCTAAGTATTGTTCAACAAAATCAGTCATTTCCTTGGGGCTATAATGCATGCTTTCCCAATTATTTCCGTTGCCATGTGGTTCATTCTCTACCGTAACTCCCCAAATTTCAATGCCTTCTTTTTGATAAGCATTCAAATATTTTGAAAAATAAAGGGCCCACGCAGGATAATATTGAGGCAATAATTTACCACCAACCCAATTGTTATTGTCCTTCATCCATGGCGGTGCCGTCCAAGGAGATGAAATCAATTTAAAACCACTTTTAGAGATTTTTTGAGCTGCTTGTATAATTGGTATAAGGTCCTTTCTGTCTTCACTGATATCGAATTGCTTTAGGGTAACATCACCTGGAACATTGTTGTAAGCATAATGAAACAATGAAAAATCGCAAGAGTTGATGTGTGTACGAGTCAAAGAATAATTGGCACCTTCTTCACTAAAATAGGCTTTGAGTATTTTTTCTCGATTAGCTTCTCCCAATTTATTCAGTAAATAAGCAGATGCCTGAGTAAACGACCCGCCAAAACCGGTGATAGTTTGAAATTTTTGTTCAGGTAGAATAAGAATAATTGAAGCTGAATCGTTTGAAATGAATTCAGTTTTTTGCTTTAACTTATCTCCATTTGCAGAGGTTTGGTAAACGGTAATATTTGTTATTTTTTTAGAATCACAGGCCATTAGTATGAGTGTTAAAGTAAATATGGTAAATGCGTTCTTCATTCGGTTAATTCAATTGTTTTGCGGGTGAAAGTTCAGTGTCTTCTATTAAAGCATTCAAGTTTCCGTTATACGTTTTCTGTATGGTGTTGCCATTTCTGCCTAAGCCTTTAAAAACGCCCTTATCTACCAAAGTCCAAACAACATATTTAGCCTCTCCATTTATTTTAAAGAGTCCAAAATGGTTTTCAGAACCTCCAGGGTTTTGACTATCTTTCCACTTCTCATCAAAAGCTTCGAAATAGAAGCATGAGATACCTGCTTTGGTGGTCCATTCTCGCATCTTATGATAGTATAATCCTGCTTTGTATTCGTCACACGCTTTAGAACCCATCTTTCCATAAAGTCCTATTGATGAACTGGCCCAGCCTGTTTCGCCAATGTGCACCTGCTTGCTACTATCAATGCTATGGATGTATTGCGCAGCGTTGTTATATTGTTTTTGTGCATAAAGTACCGCTCTATCCATGATAAGTTCCAAAGCTTTGGTTTTAGATAGATTTTTTTCAGAGTCTAGGATACCCCAAAATACGGGGTTGTAATGTGTGTCGTGCATTGGGTAAGTATGCAACGATACGTAATCTACAGCTTTAATAAGATTTTCCAAATCTTTACAGTGGTAAAGCGAATCTCCACCGCCCCATGAAGCAAAATTATCTGAACAAGTAATCCATAGGCTTGTGTCTAGCTTACTTTCTTTCTTAAGATTTTGTAAATGATTGACCCATTTTAATATGACCTTAGGTTTCACAAAATAGTTTGTTGCCCATGTTACCATGGCTTCATTGCCGACAGCTATTATTTTCACAATATCTGGATATTTATTTGCCAACTCTACGGCACGATTTATCTCTGCATTATTTGCTTCCTCATTTTCCTCATCGTGATTTGGTGCAATGCCTGTCCAAGCATTTTTACAATCTATCCAAGCACCAAGCATTACGTACATTTCAAAATCTGAATTTTCGGCACTCATCTCACTTATCGCTTGAAGTAGGTTAGCCGCTTGCTTTTGTTTGGTGTTGTAGGTGCGCACCACTTTGATACCCATTGCAGATAGTATCTTCATATCATCTTTGAGTTGTGATATGGTGGGCTCCGTTTCTCTCGTAATCTCCCGGTATCCTCCGTAGCTAATAGCCAAGTAGTCGGAATTCCCTAAGATTTGAGAGGCAGTTTTGGTATTATTTAAAGGGCGTAGTTTATTGCTTTGGTTAGTATGATTACTGCAAGATATTAGAAAAATCGAGAGTAAGATTAAAACACAATATGGCAAACTCAATTTTATCATTCCATTATTTCAATATAGTATCATCAATATGCACGATAATTTTGGTAATTTCTCCAGTTCGATTAAAGAGGTGAGCACTCGTTTCAACGTCTAAATGAAGTGAATTATAGGTGTTCAAAGTTCTATCTTGTTTTTCTATCTCCACTTTGTTTTCCTTAGCCAATCTATAAATAATAGGCACTTGGCAGTAGGTAAAGCAAAGTGAACCAGGTTCTGGAGCAAATGTTTTATGTTCTTTGAAAATGGTTACATAATGAAACATACGGTCCTGTTTGGTAAACTCATCTTTACGAAGCAAACATGGGTGAAAATACAAACAACCTTTATTCACAAAAACACCCAACTCACCAAATCTACTTAAAATATCTTCTTTTACCTGACCTGTCATACCGGGCTGTTGAGCGCCTTTGCCAGCAGGGGTGTGCGAATAGGGGTCAGTTGGAAAGGCACCGTAAAGAGCAGGTGATTTATGCACACCCACACCAGCATTTATCTCGTAGTAATGTTCTAATAATCCACCGATAACCTCGGCAGTTTCTTTTGTTTCGACTGCCAAAAGACATACTTCTTGTACTGCCAATTGCAGCTTAGAAACCATGTGCCAATAGATAGAACCGAGACCTTCGTAGCCATAGAATGTTCCTGAGCGGCCCGTAAATGATTTGTGGTTAAAAACAGCTTCAAAGGTATTTAAAAGCATATTTTTCTCTTTTTTAATTAAATCTGAATAATCTGAATCAACTAAATTTTCTATGGCAATGCTCAAATCAGCCGCATTTTTAAAGTTGCCATTAAAATGGTAATCTCCTTTTATATCGCGCTCCACCAGTGAATTATCGCCTGCAGCAAGCATAGCTGTCATGAGCTCAGAGTTTTTGATGGCCTCTTTGGGTATGTTATTCTTCTCCAAAAACTTGGGAAGTTGCTTGTTTGGATAAAGCAAGTAGCTATATTGGTCGTCGCGGAAAAGGGCACTTTCCTTCATATTGTCCAGTAGTATCAAAGCATTTTTAGGAGAGAGGTAGCCGGAACTTAGCACTGCAACCTGACCTTCGAGCATTTCACTGAGATAAGATATTGAGACTTCCTTATCATTCTTAATGGTCATTAAATTATAAGCATGATACATTTTGTCTTCGCGCTCATTGGCTTTTATGGTGTGTTCGATAAATCTCAGACTTACTTTTACGAAACTTCTAAGTCTTCGGTAAGAAATGGTTCTTTTCTCACCCCAAAAGGCCCGCTTGTATATATGTTCTCTATAGTCGCTTCCAGCTTGTCCTAAATTATCCAGTATTAATTTACGTTGAACATCACTAATAGAATCTTTAAGCAAATGTTCATTTTCATCAAATACGGCTTGTGTTTTCTTAAAAAAGATAATTAACTCATTGGATAATTCAATGCGTTCATCAGGGGTATCATCTATTAGTTTTCCGAAAAATATGAGAAACCGTCTGAGGTAGCAGAGTGTCACCATAGATACGCCATTGCCTACTAAAGCATTATTGGCATCATTCCATTCCGGACGTTGGGTATTCATCCAGATTCCACCCTCGGGTATAAAGTTGGAGAGTTTAGCTAAAACTGTGGCCAGTATTTTTTCAATAAAATTGACGGTGTATATTTTGTTGTCGTCTGCTACCAGTAATGCAGCGTCAGAACCAATAACGTCAATGTTCTTTCTAATTTTAGTATCTAACGCTTCGTCAAATTCAATCGTGTCTTTCGCATTTTTTAAAATTTCTTTGTAGCTTTTTAACTTGTAGGGTACATTAGCGTAAACAAATAAATCTTCATTAAATTGGCTACTCAATTGGCCCGGATAATATTGCTCATTGATTTCAAGCAACTTGAGCAGGTAAATAATCTGATGATCTCCCCAATAACCGATGTGTGACCAAGGATTGTCGTGTTCTATTGTTTCCCAGTCAAAGCCACTTTTGGTTACCCGATAAGGATTATACCCTTCAAAAGTCGTTGCATTCAGGAACTTATGAATCATGCTCTTTGTGAAAGCAGGATAGGAGAGTGCTAAAGCCTCCCAGTTTTGAAAAATATCTCTCCAATTGCCTTCGTAATCCAAAATTTTTGAATGGTCGATTGCACTGCGTGTATTGATAGAAAATTTATTCCATGGTCGACTTGGATCACCGTGTCTTCTGCTAAATTTAAGCGGCATGTATTCTGTACAAAGACGCCTAAAGTTTTTATCGTCAATTTGGCTAGCTATTTTTTCTAGGTCAAAGGAGGTGAATAAATCAGGAAGGCTGTCTAATACAGCTTTTTGATTTTCGAATACCTTTTTATTCGATGCGGCAAGGTAATTTCTCAAATCCCATTTTTCAATTTGATAATTGAAATCGAAAATACCACCTCTCATTATGTTGAAAAGGGTATTAGAAAAGTGGCGTGTATCTCTGAAAACATCTGCCGATAGTTGCATACCATCAGAAGAGGCAACAAGGTCTATCAATCGCTTAGAACCAAGTTCTATATCTTCCTCAATCTTTGTTCTTAAGGCTTTGTTGGTTTGAATTTCATTGATAAGATAAACGACATTTGCTTGGCTTTGATTGACATCGGCGACTATCATCCAGCTTTTTTTGCTCGCAGGGGCTAAGGTAATTGCTGAGTTTATGAAATAGGCCCCTTTTTCAGCTTTGATATCTTCTTCTTGGGTTACAGCAGATCCTTTTCTAAAGGCATCGAGTTGCAGCGAAGAAACCAGGTATTTAGGATTATCTAACCCTAAAGACCAAGCGATGTTGGCTTTAAGTGCCTCACTCGGCTCTGCTTTATCTACAATGATCGCACTAAGTGCGAATATGCCCAACCCCGATGAGGTGTCAAGCTCATTGCGTTTGTAGGCATCAACTAGGTTACTGGTGCTGTTTTGTAAGTCGCTGCTAACACCGTCAGGCATTATATTTTGAATACCGTCGAGTATATTTATTGTCAGTGCTTGATCACCTTTATTTTCTAAAGAAGATTTTCGAACAAATCCAAAGAAATCACTTGAGTTCCACTCATATCTGAAGGTAAGGGCAAAGTTGTGATTGATTTCTTCGAAAATTATTTTGTTTCCAATGTTGTTTTTGTAAAGATTTCTTGTGGTGTGATATAAACCTGCATTTCGCTCTGAAAATGGCTCCCATACATGGGTTGCACCGTTTTGAATAATCTGAAATATTGACTTGCCTCCGGTGGTGTCATAGGATTCGGTAATTTTATCAACTGTATAATAAGGAAATAATGCGTATTCTGCATTCTTACGCCCAGCTGAGAGCGCTCCATTGCTCGAGATAAACATCCAATGATGTGAATCGCTCACCACACTCATAAAAAAAGGACGCATTTCATCATAGTTGTAAATACAATAGAAGTTTTCTCCTTCTATTTTTAGTCTTTTGATTTCTATATGAGATTCTTCTTTTGTTTTTTTTTGACCTGTCATTTTATGGTATCTATTGCTTTGTTGTTGTTACAGGTTAACACAGTTTTTTGTCACGTATGTTTAACCATTTCTCATTCATTTTATTCACCCCTTCTTTAAGCATACACAGTAAGCGACCGAGTTCCCAAGAACCTTTTGATTTATAATTAGGTGTATTCATAACCATTATAAGAATTTGTTATCTTCGATAATTATACGCTTTTCGGAAGTTAAAACCTAGTAAACATGTATTGATTTATAATTCTTTGTAAACTCTAACATAATCAATAGACATGGAGACTGGAAAGCGGGTGTTAGCTGTTGGGTTACCAGCAAAACCTCCTCCTACTGCAACATTAAGCAAAAGGAAAAAAGGTTGCGTATACACCCATTCTCCGGCTGCATCAGATGGCGTAACGCGTTTATAAAGGTTGTCATTTAGAAAAAAATCTATATAGTTCTCACCCCATTCTACAGAATAGGTATAGAATTCTGTATCAAAACGACCATTCAGGAGTCTATAAGAGTTTGTTATGGCATTTCCACCATAATAGTCTGGGCCATGAAGGCTTCCATAGGTTATGAAAGGTTCTTGTCCTTTTTGTTCCATGATATCAATTTCTCCGCATTTCGGCCATCCCACAGCACCTATATTCTCACCAAGCATCCAAAATGCAGGCCATATCCCTTGGCCTGAAGGTGTTTTTATACGGGCTTCTATTTTGCCAAACTTTTGGGTAAATATACCCTCTGTTTTTAGGCGCGCTGAAGTGTAACCTCCAGCAGGGTTTTTGATCACTTTGATCACCAGATTACCATTGCCATCTTGCGAAACATTTTCTGGAGCTTTCGTATAGGTTTGGAGTTCATTATTTCCCCAGCCATTTGAACCTGTTCCAATATCATACGTCCACTTTGTGGCATCAGGTAGAGAATTAATAGCCCCATCAAATTCATCACTCCACACCAAAGTATAATTTCTTTTAGGTAAATTTTGCTTCGGCTCTACCTTACAGCTTGCAAGGAATGCAACTAATACAATTAAAAACTGCGTTTTAACCATTGTGTTTTGCGTTAATTTATTCATTTACACTTTTATGATTACTGACAATTATTTATGAAAATATATATTATCTAAAATAAAATCGGGCCCCCCAGTTATAATTAAAGCGCCAAGGTTATTTTTCTGATTTAGGATATTTCCTCCTAAGGGAATATCAAATGACTTCCATACCCCCGTTTGAAAACCACTTAAGCTCGTTCTATAGTCTTTATCGTCGGCTATAGGAAAGCCGGTATTAACATCAGTTTCTAAGATTTTATTTGCTCCTATGTCCCTAATTTGTATTCCAATTGTGGCAGCTGGATTTTGGACATAAGCGTCAATGTGAAGAAAACCTAATGCAGCGGCATCTATAGGATTTATAAATATTATACCAGTATAATTATTATTGGTATACTGCAATACGGCTCCACTGCTTGTGTTGAGCAATGTAGTTTGGGTGGTAGATCCCCCAAATCCAGGCGCATAGTTGATCTCTGTCGCTTTTATATAACTTTCGCTAAATAAAGACTTTACATCAACCTGGGCATAAGGTGGAGTAGGGGCTGCTGGCAAATTTCCGGATGACTTTATAATTAACTTACCGTCCGACGCAAAACCACCTAAAGATCCTGTAATTTCTGCAGTACCGGTTCCTATAACACTGATTTCACCTAGTTCGTTGATTTTGGCTACCGAGGTATCAGAACTCAAAAAGGTGTAGTAATTTGCAGCACCCAGCACGGTTATATCCTGGCCATTTACAAGATTAAATAGTTGATTAAGTCCAGATAGCAGAATAGTAGATCCTACGAAGGTATTTACTGTGGTTGTGGTACCGCCTAAAATATTAGATTTTACTGGAAGTATATTGCCTAGTTTCTCAAATTTTATTTCGTCAAACCAAAGCGTGTATCCAGCACCACCAGTGCCATTACTTCCAGCCGCAAACCAAAATACACCTCTTTCTTCTAAAAGTTTTGAAGCCATAGGAATAGGTATAGTAACTTTCGACCAGCTTGTGCCGACATTTACATTTTGGGTTGAAACTTTGTATTTATCCTTTATGTAGTCTATACCAAATCCTACCTCGCCAAGAACGACGCCCTGTGAAGCTTTTACATAAAACGTTAAAGCATCGTATTTTGTTAAGTTTCTGCCTGCACCATCCACTCTGAAGATAGCACCTGCATAACTGCCTGTAGGGTCGGTAGCGTTTGGCACATCTATTCTTATAGATGAATTGCTTTGAAAACCTTGCGTATTATCCACAGAAAATACATCTGGTTTTGCATCAGCAAAAGGGAAATAAAAATCTGTTCCCAATCCAATAAAATTATCGGTAAATACCTCTGCAGTTGTTGAAAATGTTGGTAAGACAGCATCGTCGGATATTTTTCTTTCACAACTTACCATAAAAGCTATTATGGTAGCTCCAAGAACTGCCTTAAAAGAATATTGATTTAATGTACTCATTTTTTTGTTTTTATTAGTGACTAAAGTTTTTAACTTAGGTTCGGTTTTTAATTAATTATTGATATTTATCTGAATATAGGTTCTGAATTCCCATTCGTTTCCATTCGGGAAACCAAATGCTGTTGGATCAGGAACCAAAACGCCTGCATTGTTTAATTTTTCAGTAGGAGAATATCTGTTTGAGTAATCATCAAGCGTTCGGTATGTGCATCTAAATCCTAATTTGGTGCCTGGCATCAAAAACCAATCTGGTTTGCCTACTTCTATTGACCAATCCCCAATAAGCTGAAGCGGGAATGTTTGGTTAAAATCTCTGTGGTAATCAAATGGCCCCCAATCATTAAATCTGGCGATAGTTGTAAGTTTCATCTTTTTGTAGATTGTCCTAATATCAAATCCAAGTCGATTGATGATTCTTTTATCATTACCATTTGCTTGACCGTTGCCATAATATAGGTTTCCAATAATTCCAAAATCATGATTTATTTTAGATACCATTCTAACATTGGCTTCCCATAAGTCATGGGCTGGCACTGAACCCGGAAAAACGAAGGTGGTACGACCATTTCCTAAAATACCTATGCCTGCATCCATCACTGTAGGCAGGTGGCGATATACAAAATCTGCACTCATAGCAAACTTTGCATCTTCCATTCTGTCATTGTCCCATTCATACATCCATGTGGCTGGTGTTGGATCATACGTAAGTAAGAGCTCTCCACCAACGGTTTCTCTGTTTCCTCTAACAGAGAAAGGATCATCTAATATATTTCTTGGACGAGCAGGAGCTGCAAAAGTAGAACTTATTGGACCTGCTAAAGGTTTTTGATAGAGGAAATTCGGCGCAATTTGGATTTTACCAACGTTGTAGGTAAATCCTGTCAGTGCATTGTACATATTTCCACTGCCTACATCCTTGAGTCTCCATCCTGTAAAAGTCTTTGTTTGGTCAACACCACCGTTGGCAACTAGTCCCATATACGAAGCAAGGCCATACCAGCGAATTGCTCCAGTGGAGTAGGTAAGTTTCATTTTGCCTCCGAAATTATCTGAACTTTGTATTTTATCTTGGTAAACAACATCATCTTGTATTAATTGGAAGGTTCTTCCGTTAAGGGGCTGACCTCCCCAAATTCCACCTAAATCAAATGTGAGTTTCTCCGTCTTCTTGCTAATAGTTAATGTTGCTTTTCTTGTTTTTGGCACAGGAACAGCAAATGAACTTTGTAAATTATTCCTTTGTGTTATATCGTTATGGAAAATCCCAGTGATGTCCAATCCAGCAATTTTTCTACTATACTTTAAGAGCAAAGCAGGGTTAGCTCCCCACCACAATTCTGGACCGAAAGCAAGTTTTAAACCTTTAATCTGTTTCTTACCCTCCATTTCAAACCCAAAAGGGGCATTGCCATTGTATATGTCGATATTTGGTCCATAATTGGCCTCAGGATACAGGCCAAAGAAATCACCCTCATATCCCCAATGGTAGTGGCCTGTTCTGTAAAAGCCCGTTAGTTTAAAATCCTTGGCATCCCAACTATAACTTGCTTTATATAGTTGTACTCGGTTATTCGAACTGATTTGTTGTGGTCCATTAGAGGTCTGCACTGTTATTGGTCTTCCTCTGTTTTCATAGAAAATTTCATCGATGGGGTTTAAAGCAACATTACCTAGAATATTGAACTGTACATTGGCTTTCATATTGGGTGCTGGTCTTGCTGTTACTCCAACATTGAAAGACTCCATGTGGTCAAAACCTTTACTCCTTGGATAAGTCGTAGTTAAAGGATTGGCAGTTGTTGGCGTTGTTATAAGACTGCCCCCAGTTTGGTAGGTATTAAAATTGGCCTGAAAATTACTGAAATACAATTTACCTCTATCTTTCGACTCAAGCACCGCTTTATCGCCACGCGCTTTTAAAGTTGCATCTGCAATAGAAATACTGCCAAACAAAGCATTAGCAGTGGTAGCATTTTCAGTGTACGGATTAAATTGATGTATATCTTTCAATGCGTAGTATGCAGCACGCGGATATAGCTCATAGGTGCCGCGCTCATTAGTTGAGCCTTTGGCGCAAATCCCGAACCATTCTTCATTCATGTTGTTTTCACCCAACTTAAAATCATTTTGGTAGCCACCATTCGACCAAGAAGCAGTAACATCATGTTCATCTAAATTTATAGTTTGACCTGTTTTCCACCAGCCATCGCTAAACTGAAAGGTGAAACCTCCCAAACTGTTTTCATTTTTACCCATTCCATTGGCATTCATATAAATTTCCTTCCAATTGCTTAACAACACTTTTGTTTGGTATTCTTGATCTTCTTGGTTTGTTAGCGTGTTAAATGCATCACAACCAAATTCTGTGAGAATTATAGGCTTATTTAGTTCTTTCTTTACTCTATCATACAAGTCAGTAAAAGTAAGGCCTCGGTAACTATTGATTCCCAGAATATCAATATCTGTGCACTCTTTGGCAATAATATCAGCAAATAGCAAGTCACCATTACAAATGGCCATCGGATGGTTGGCATCTATTGCCTTCAATTCTTTTACTGCATCATTAAAAAGTTTATATAAACCGTAGGCAGCTTGGGTTGACTTTCTGTCGGCCATTGGAACATTCTCAGTTTCAGCACCTCTCCAAAAAAGCCCATAATTATTTTCGTTGCCTAATAAAAACAACAAAACCCCAGGTGTTTCTTTGTATTCTAAAACCATGGCTTTTGTTTCCTTCAGCAAAATCTCTCGAACGTTCGGATTAGAATAATCGGTATTAGGTTCCCACTTGCCATTTATAGTTAATCCATAGCGGCCAAATGAGTGATTTAGCATTGTATAAATTCCATACTTCTCATAAATATATTTGACCCATTTAGGGGGCACACCAAGGTATTGGCGAATAACATTTACGCCCATGTTTTTGAGTAACGACATTTCATTGTCCAATGCCATCATGATTACATCGTCCGATTGGTTCCATAAACTGTAGTTGTAATTGGTTCCAATGGGTTGGTAATCCCAATTCATTCCATTAATGAACACATCTTTACCATTTGCCGAAAGTTTAAATCCATTGCCCGTTTTAATTACTTCCACTTTGCTATTTTGAGCAAATGTAAAGTGGAAAGTAAAAAAGAGAAGTGTTAGAAAAAGTACATTTTTTACCATATTTGATTTTTTATGAATTATTGATTAGTTGTTGATTTTTTATTTTTAAGGATTTTGAAATGTCTGGGGAAAACAATTTTTAAATTAATTGGTTTAAAAATTTTTAACGAATGTATAGAAAGGATGTATCACTCACCAAAAAAAATACTACAACTCTACTACATCAACATTAATTATTATTACATTTACAAACTAAAAGTTAGCATTATAACTCACTTAAGCCAAAATATTATTTTTAAACGCAGGGTTGGTAAAATATTTTTTACGGCCATCCTTACCATGCTTTACGCATTTAGTAGCATTGGCCAACCACCTATAGGAAATGCAAAAGTATCCCTATTTACCAAATCTGAGTATGCTGCAGGTACTCAAAATTGGGACATTGAACGCGACAACTTTGGCAGGCTATTCATTGCCAATAATGAGGGCCTTTTGGTTTATAATAGCATTAATTGGCAACTGTACCCAGTTCCCAATAAAACCATTTTAAGATCAATTGCCTTCGGAACCGATGGAAAATTGTATGCAGGTGCGCAAGATGAATTTGGTTATTATGCAGCGGATAATTTCGGGCGACTTGAATACACCTCGCTCAAGAATCTATTACCAAAATCAGTAAATTCATTCGCAGATATTTGGAATATTGAAGTATTGGACGATGAAATATTTTTTATGGCCTCTGAGTTGATTTTTAGATTTGCTAATA
The DNA here is from genome assembly GCA_029945665.1 of bacterium. Lineage (GTDB taxonomy): Bacteria > Bacteroidota > Bacteroidia > NS11-12g > UBA955 > JABMMZ01. The sequence continues at coordinate 26,323 of JAQSCZ010000029.1, forward strand.
AAAAACTGACCTATTATAAGCCTCAGTCTAAATGGCTATCACTCAAAAAACACCATCATAAATTATTGGCCCAGGATGACAAAAGAGGTTTATTGATATATCACAATGGGCAATGGGAGACCATGATTAATCAAAATTATTTACCTCCCGGATTTCAGATAACAGATATTAAACCTTTCAGTAAAGACACTAGTTTAGTAAGCACTGCAGGCAATGGTTTGTTTCTTTTAACACAAAATTCTCTCCTTCCATTTTTAGTTAAAAATATCAATTTAGAACAGCATTTTACCTCTTTAGAAGTTTTGGATAAAACAAGTTATTTGGTTGGAACCTATAATGCAGGCCTCTATAAAATTAATCGAAATGGAAATTTAGTAGGTAAAATTTCATCAACCAATGGTTTCATAAGCAATACCATCCATTGCACTTATACTGGATTTGATGGATGTACATGGATTGGATTAGATAATAGCATTGCGCTTGTGGATTGGAACTATCCTATAAGTCACATCAATCCCGTTTCTTTTAACAATGGGAGTGGACAAGGGGTCATTCACTTTAACAATGAATTATATTTTGCCTTGTCAACGGGTCTGCAGTGGGCACCGCTTCTAAAAAATACCGATTTGGGACAGGTCTCTATCGAGCCTAAAACTATTTTAAATGGTCTAACCTGGAATCTCTCTGTTTTGGGCAATAAAGTTTTAGTCGGTCGTGATGATGGTTTGTGGACGGTTTCAGAACATATCGCAACCAATATTTCTCAATCATCAGGTTTTTGGACGTTTAAACCGCTCCTAACTGCAACACCTGCAAAAATTGCTTGTGGTAATTATTTAGGTATCCAAATATTTAAGGAAGAAGCGGGTAAACTTATCAATGAAGGCATTATCAATGATTTTACTGAATCAAGTCGATATCTCGAGGTGGATGACCAAGCTATTTGGGTATCGCACCCTTACCATGGCTTATTTAGAATAGGTTTGAAGGATAATAAGATTACAAAATATACAAAACAAAATGGTTTGCCTACCGATTTAAATAACCATGTTTTTAAATTGAAGGGTAAAATTGTATTTGCAACAAAAAAGGGTATCTATGAATTGGATAATTCAGGTATGAAAATCGTTCCCTCTCCATATTATCAAAATTTATTTGGTATGCGACCGATACGCTATTTGAAAGAAGATTCAACAGGCAATATTTGGTTTGTGCAAGAGAAAATGTTAGGTGTGGCCGATTTTAAGGCAACAAAACCTGTCATTAAATATATACCCGAATTATACAATCATATATTGAGTGGGTTTGAAAATATTTTTTCGTATGATAAAGAAAACATACTGGTTGGATCTGATGTCGGTTTTTACAACATCAATTACAAGGCATACAGTGAGAAGCCACTCTCATTTGTAACCTACGTAAGCAACGTTAAAATATTTGGCAATGGCGATTCTATTATTTATGGCGGATTTAATAAGAACCTAAGCGGTAAGACGCTTAATGTTTCGATTCCCTACAAATCCAACTCAATCCATTTTTCTTTTGCCTCTTCATTTCTAAGGTATAAGCCTTTAACAGAATTCAGCTATTATTTAGAAGGGTATGAGACAAATTGGAGTGATTGGGGGTTTCAAGATGGCAAGGAATACACCAACCTTGGTGAAGGAAATTATATTTTCCATTTAAAATCAAGATATGGTCCATCTAATGAATTCAAGGATTTCACCTATTCCTTTAGAATCGAAGCGCCTTGGTATCGGACCATTTGGGCTTACCTTGGTTATTTTTTAGTACTTGCTTTGGTTATTTATGGTTTGCTTAGATGGCAGAAAATAAAGTTCTATAAGAAAGAGCAAAGTCGCATGCTAGCCGCCAAAGTTAAATTTGAAGAAGAACAACAACAAATAAACTATAAATACCAGCTTGAGATTGAGAAAAAGGAAAGGGCCATCATTCAACTAATGAAAGAAAATTTAGAAACTGAACTTCACCACAAAAATGAAGAACTTGGAAGTTCAGCAATGAATTTATTGCAGAAAAAGGCATTTTTAGGGAAAATAGCAGAAGAATTAAACAAAGTATATTTGCCAATAAAGGATCATGTGGATGCTTCGGAAATTAAAAAAATAATTCGCCGCCTAAGTTCAGAAGAAAAATTAGATGGGGAATGGAAACAATTTTCAATTCATTTTAACAATGTGCATAGTAATTTTTTAATAACACTAAAAAATGCGTTTCCCGATCTTAATGCACACGATATGAAACTTTGTGCTTACTTGAGAATGAATTTATCAAGTAAGGAAATAGCACAACTTTTAAGTATATCTGTAAGGGGTGTAGAAATAAGTAGGTACCGCTTACGCAAAAAATTAAAGATGCAATCTCATGAAGATTTATTTCAATTTTTATTTAATCTTCATCCTACTGAAAATATCACCTTTGATTAGTATGAGTTCTGGTTAAAGAAGTATATTCAACTAAATCTAATTATTTCGATATTTTACTCCAATCTTGTGTAAATAATATCACCATCTTATGAAATTATACAATTTTTATCGAAGGCAGGGTCTGCGCGTTGGGTCCACGCATGCGTAAAAATTTCTTTTGGTCAGGGATGAAGGGTGAGCCTGCGCGAGAAGACCAATTGAAATTTTCTATGCGTGGTGGTTTTTTTGCTACTTTTTTGTCCAAACAAAAAAGTAGGAGAAATGAATCTGATTAAAGTATTTGATATTTAATTGATATACTCAAAAAGAACTCACGTTAGTAAAGTTAAAAAATATTAAGGAATCGAAACTAGGGGCTGTGCCCACCTATTCATAGTCAGGGACGAAGATTTGTGCGAATTAAAAAACCCCATAACCAAAACTACATCCTACCAAAATTATACAATTTTTATCGAAGCCAGGGTCTGCGCGTTGGGTCCATCCCAATTGCTATCGGGACGTAAAATTTCTTTTGTTCAAGGACGAAGATTTGTGCGAATTAAAAAAACCTTAACCAAAACTACTATCTACTAAAATTTTAGAACTTTTATCGAAGGCAGGGTGCGCGCGTTGGGTCCATCCCGATTGTTATCAGGACGTAAAAATTTCTTTTGGTCAGGTATCAAGGGCGCGCCTGCGCGAGAAGACCAATTGAAATTTCCTATGCGTGGTGGTCTGTTATTCGCAAGCTCATGAGAGCACCTTCGGCTAAGTTTGTCTCCTTTTTACCCTCACAAACCACGAAGACGCAGCGAAGCTAAAGTGGAAGAAAATGGAATTGATAAAAATATTTGAGACATTATGTTTAATTGATATGCTTAACCTGAACTCTCGTTAGAATAAAAAAAGGCCTATATTTTTGCTTTCAAAGAATTTTGAATGTAACAGTAACTTCACCATCAGTAGGTCGAAAATCATAAAACAAAAAAACCGGACAATCTACTGAATAAGTAAATTGCCCGGTTAGTATTTAAATAATAGATTATTCTACTATTAGTTTTGAAGTATTTTGACCTTCTGCAGTAGTTGTTCTTAAAAAGTAAACACCAGTGCTAAGGCTAGAAATATCTAAATCAACAGTTTTAGAATCAGCATTTAAAGTAAGTACAATCTGACCTAAATTATTAATGACATTAACCATTTTGATTTCTTTATCTGAAGTAATTGTAACCACATCAGAAGCAGGAATAGGATAAATATTAACGCTAACGACATTCAAACTATTGATAGAAGAAGCTGCTTTTCTATACAATACGTTATCAATAAACACTGTACCAGTACCAGTAGGATTTCCAACAAAAATCAATTGTCCGATATGTGATTTGTTGGTTAAACCTGTAAAGCTTGACAATGGGATATCGTAAGTATTCCAGCTGTTCAATGTAGGAGCTGTTAAAGTTAATTCGAATTCTGTATCATCTCCACCTGCAACTGCTCCATCGGCACCAAAATCAACTAATTTTACTTTGAATGCCGTTAAATTAGGTGTCCAAGCATTCAAGTAGAAATTCGTCATGGTTGAAGCATTAATTAGATTTGCACCAGTTGTTTCAACACCCACAAAATCAAGTGTAGAATATTTCTTGGTATCGTTGCCTGCAATCTGAAGATCTGTTAAAGTAGCAGCTGACCAGCTTGTGCGCCAAGTGTCAACATTGGCATTGGTGTATGCATTGCTAAACATTGAAATGACATCTGTAGCAAGAAACGTTGGAGTAGGGGCAGCTGTTTGAGGGGTATTAGGATCTGTAACAGGTCCTTTGTGATAAAATACATTGTCTACATAAACTGATCCACCACCTGCAGGGATGCAACTAAAAATTAACTGACCAATATGTTGTTTGGTGGTTAAACTTGTAAAATCAGAAAGTGCAAGATCAAAACTGTTCCAACCATTTTGAGTAGGCGTTACACTTACTTCATGTTCTTTATCATCAGTGCCACCAACAGCAGCATCTGCGCCAAAATCTACAATTTTAACTCTAAAGGTTGTGATATCTGGCGTCCAAATATCGATGTGGAAATAGAGCATCGAAGAAATATCAATAAGGTTTGCACCCGTTGTTTCAATGCCAACATAGTCTAAAGAAGAATATTTTTTGGTATCGTTACCTGCAATCTGCAAATCAGTAAGTGTTGCTGCAGACCAGCTGGTTCTCCAAGTGTCTACATTAACATTTGTATAGGCATTACTGAACATTGAAATCACATCGGCAGCCAATCTGGTTGGAGTTGGTGCAGCCGTTGTTGGCGCAGTTGCCGTTCCAGCGCTGAAAGTGATATTGTCAAAATAACAAACATTTGAATCAGATCTGGTTTGAAAATCAGGGAACACAATAATTTGGTCAATGTCGGTAGATGAAGACTCACCAATTTTACCTGCAAAGTTAAACGTCAACTCTTCCCATTCGTTTATTTTGGTGTTAGCCACCTTAATTTCACCTGTAGAAGCGCCTGAATTGGTGGCGAATTTTATACCAACGTCACTCTTTACTGATTTGTAAACCATTATTTTAATGGTAGAATTTGAAGCACTAAGCGTAAACTTTCCAATGTCGGCATGTGCACATTCCAATCCTGCATAAGGTTTGCCGTCTAATAAGGCCGTAAATTTAGCAACGTTAGAAGACGTATTAATCCCGCTCGATGAAGGATTAGATACTACCTTTAGCGGTGGATTGATTGAATTTTCAAAAGTGGTCCAGGTCCATGATGCACCGTTGCCACCCGATTCAAAATTAATTGGAGCATTCTGTGCAAATGCACCCATCGATCCCATCATAAAGATGTAGAAAGCCAGTTTTTTAAACACACTGGCGTGTGACTTGTTTGTTTTGTAATTTTTTTTCATGCTTATATATCATTAATCGGCTTTCATACCGAAAAACGAATTTAGCGGTAGGTGTATTCACTTACCAAAAAAGGCACTACATCTCTGCTACATCAATCTGCAATTAGTATTGATTTTAAATGACTTAGGGCCAATTTAGTTATAAAATTTACAATACAACCTGCTAGGCTGCACTGCATAATAAGCGATTTGAACCGCTCATTTTCAACCCAATAACACTTATTGTTCAACCCAATGCTTGTTTGCTCCCAATTTTGAAGCGCCATTTTTTATATAAGCCTTGATTTACAATGTTTTATAATTTATACCGACCGTTAATTGCCCTGTGCGAATGGTAGCACAACCAAATGAGGTGGTGAAAACAGGCTGATTAAAAATCACTGCGAAACATTTCTTTACCCAAAAGGTTATATTTGTTATTTAAATTAAAATTTTAACCCATACTTTCATTATGAATCATACAATTTTGCGGTATTGCCTTTGGTTTTTATTCCCGTTTTTTGCCAATTCTCAAACAATAATGGACGATTTTGAAGGAAATGGTAATATAGGCACCTGGAAAGGTGATGATTGTTTTATCAATACCAATTTACAAAATCCGTTTATATCGAGCGCCAATAGCTCACTTAAAGTATTAGAATACCAAGACAATGGCGGTTTATATGCCAATATTCGTTTCGACTTAACCAAAAACCTCGATTTATCTAAAGAGAGTGTATTTTCATTTAAAATCTACATTCCATCCAATAAGCTCTCTGGCAAACAAACCAATCAAGTGTCGCTTAAATTGCAAGATGGCAAAATTGCAGAACCATGGTCTACCCAATCAGAAATTATTAAACCACTGCTTTTAGACCAGTGGCAAACGGTTACATTTGATTTTATAAAGGATAATTATAAGAATTTGAACGGTGGTTCGCTGCCGCCTTCGCAAAGAAAAGATTTTAACCGAGTACTTATTCAGGTAAATGGCGAAAACAACAACGACAGTGTTTTAGCCTATATCGATGATTTTGAATATGTTAAAACAGCTCCACCAGGTTCCTTGTATACCAAACTCGTTTGGGCAGATGAGTTTGAGACCCTTGGCGCCGTAAATTCGGATAAATGGTTTCCGCAAACACGCTTGCCTTTATCGGGGAGTTGGTACAATGGAGAAATTCAACATTACACCAATAGAATAGACAATGCAATTGTTGAGAATGGTATTTTAAAGGTAATTGCAAAAAAGGAAACCTTTACCGACCAAGGTTATACCAAGCAGTATACCTCTGCCAGACTCAATTCTAAGTTCGCATTTAAATATGGTAGAGTAGAGTTTAGGGCGAAACTTCCTTCGGGTGTAGGCACTTGGCCTGCTGTTTGGATGCTAGCTAAAAACATTGATGAAAACGGCGCTTATTGGGATAATTTAGGTTTTGGAAATACCGCTTGGCCGGCTTGTGGCGAAATAGACATTATGGAGCATTGGGGGCAAAATCAAAATTTTGTGCAAAGTGCAGTGCATACCTCTTCAAGTTTTGGAAATACTTGGAATTTGGGCGGACAAGTAATCAATACAGCTTCAACTGCTTTTCATGTTTACACGCTCGAATGGACCCCAACCAAATTGATTTTTAGTGTGGATTCTAATATCCATTATACCTACGAGCCTGCTACCAGAGATAACAATACTTGGCCTTTTGATGCCGAGCAATATTTGTTACTCAATGTTGCATTGCAATCAAACATCAGCGCTTCTTTTACCCAAGGTGCTATGGAAATCGATTATATCAGAGTGTACCAAGAAAACACCACCAGTTCATTGGCATCCAATGATACCAAAAACCCAGTGTTTTATCCAAATCCTATAACCAACGAACTCACCATTATAACAGAAAATACCACCGAAAAAATGGTACCTGTTCAGATTTATACGGCAGATGGCCAATTGGTCGTGTCAAACAACTATGCGTTAAACAACAATCAAATAGTTATTAGCGATCTTAATATGTTAAATACGGGGGTTTATATTGTAAACTATACCTTAGGCAATCAGCATATTAGATTCAAAATTGTGAAGTAAAGCCTCCTTGTAGGCTACATTCATTGCGTTTTAAAAGGACCTTACTTTGCTAATTTGTAAGTACCTTTAAGTGTGTAGAGCAACAAAAATATTACCTAGGTTTTTTGCAAAGTATCTGATTGTGCTCTCTTTCGGGTTATTTAAACCGTGTTACGGGGCCATAGCGTTTTAAGTTTATGGCAAGCCAATCAATTTTGGCATTCATAATTATTTTAACGTGAGTTCGGGTTAAGGAAGTATATTCAAACTAAAATAATTATGTCATTATTTTGCTACTATTTTGTGTAAATGATTTGAAAAGAGGTAATCGAAGTAAAGAAATTGTAAATAAAATTAGCATTTTAGGACGACACTGCGGGCTGGGTCCACGCATGCGTAAAAATTTCAATTGGTCAGGGATGAAGGGCGAGCCTGTGCGAGAAGACCAATAGGAATTTTCTATACGTGGTGGGCTTTTTGTCTCCTTTTTGCCCACACAAAAAGGAGAAGAAAATGAATATGATTAAAATACTTGAGAAATCATATTGAATTGATAAACTTAACCCGAACTCACGTTATTTTAATAACCATGGTCAATTTTTAAGACATTACTTTTATTGGTTTTTAGTACCTCATCCAGCTATCCGCTATAAGTAAGCCCTTATCTGCCAGTTTTTGCTAATAGGCCCTTGGCTTCCTGCCGGTCGCCCTGGCCCTTATTGCAAAAAACATGGGCATCTATGGTCTTCCTTGCCGCTTCTATCTGGGGTATAATCAAGTTAGCTCAAAACTTAACTGCATTTTCAAAATTATTTTTTGTATTTATATTGTCGGGCTAAATCTTGTCCTTAAACTTTAAAATATAACAATATTTCAACCTCCTGTAACGCTCTGCTTTTTTAATTTAACTGAGAAATGAGGTCTATTTTTAATTTTGCAATAGAGTTTAGCCAATTTATTCAAAGCGGTGTATTTCTTCGTTTTTTAAATTGATATTAAATGCTTTGCTTTGTTTTATTGAAAAGTGCCGATCGCATATTGCAAATAAGGGCAAAAATTATACCCGAGCTCATAAGTTGGGTAGAAACTTACAATCCAGAAAATATACTTTATAACAAAAACTCAATAGCAGAAGCTGAAGAGGAACATATGATTCAAGTATACGACCATTTGCAGCAAGTAATCGAAAGATTAAAGGCAAATCAATGCACTATGGAAGACTATGAAGTCATTAGTTTCCAATTGGAGCAAATGAGGCATGATGAAATTTGAAGATGATATTTACTTTACATTATATTAATGATTGATATATAGATATTACCCGTACTGAATTATTTTTGAAGTTTATCAATCTATAATTTTACCGAGAAAACTTACGCCTTTGAGAGACTTTTTAAATAACTACTTAAAATACGATAATAAAATGAATAAATTTACTGCAATAGATGTCAGTTATCTTAGACCTTCCAGAACACTTGAAACTATTTTACTTGAAAATAAAAATGATAATAGAGTAGTTTATGTCTATAACTTTGATGGGGTTAACTTTCACATTTTTTATTCTATTTCAGACATTCTTCAATCTTTTAATGGAGAATTTGAACCTGAAATTAGTTTTAAAACTGAATATGAACTTGATAGTTATTTGGCTAATTTAAATTTAAAATCCTTTTTTAATATTTAAATTTTGAAAGAATATTTAAACTAATGAATCAAGGAATTTACGAGGCACTGGTTACTCAATTAGTTACTCAAAAAATCAATGAGCTTGATAAAGATGCATACTACGTCAACAAAACTACCATTGACAAAGCGGAGGCATCAACTATATTGTCACAGCACCTTTCTCAAACCATTAAACATGCCTTAGAGTTTGTAAAAGGTGAGAAACAGGTGGAGGTTCAGATAGATATTGCTAACAAAATTATTCTTTTCTTAAAGGAAGAACTAAAAAGGGAGGAATTCAGTAATGACTTAATAAAAGTTGAAGGCGAAATTTTAAAAGCAGTATTTACAAAAGTAGACAATCATTTTTCAAATTTTGATTTGCGACTAAAAGAAATCACACCTTATACCAGGTTAACACATAGCGAATTATTTACAGGTGGAAATGGAGGATTATCACTTGAAAGTGAACTTAAGAAAGAAATTTTATCATCTGATAGAATTGACCTTTTGGTTTCCTTTATAAAGTTTAAAGGTATTATTATATTAGAAAAGGAATTTAAAGAATTTACAGAAAGGGGTGGTCAGTTGAGAGTAATAACAACTACCTATATGGGGGCATCTGACTACAAAGCCATTCAACTGTTGTCAAAATTAGAAAACACCCAAGTAAAAATTTCTTATAACACTGGAAACGAAAGGTTACATGCAAAAGCTTATTTATTCTATAGGAATACAGGTTTTCATACCGGTTATATAGGCTCTTCAAATTTTTCAAGGTCTGCACTTACAGATGGGTTGGAATGGAATATCAAAATCACTACAAAAGAAGTAAGCCATATTATAGATAAATTTCAAAAAACATTTGACTCATATTGGCAAAGTGACGATTTTGAAATTTTTGATGATGTAATTCACAAGGAAAAACTCATTTCAGCTTTAAATCAAGGTAAAATTTCTAAAAGCGCAGATTTAAATTTCTCTTTTTTTGACATCAAGCCATATCCATTTCAATCTGAAATTTTAGAAAAACTCGAAGTTGAAAGAACCATACATAATCGATACAGAAATTTAATAGTTGCTGCTACTGGCACTGGAAAGACAGTTATCTCCGCTTTTGATTACAAACGTTTTAAATCGGAAAACAAGTCTGCTAAACTTTTATTTTTGGCCCATAGAAAAGAAATCCTTGAACAATCCTTAGCCGCTTTTAGAGGTATTCTAAGAGACAATAATTTTGGAGAATTGTGGGTTGATGGAAAAGTTCCTGATACTTATGAGTTTGTTTTTGCATCAGTTCAAAGTCTAAATAATAAAATTAACTCAATAAACCTTTCTTGCGAATATTTCGATTATATAGTTATTGATGAATGTCATCACTTAACAGCAAGTTCTTATAGAGGAATAATAAATTATTTTAAACCTAAGGTTTTGTTAGGACTTACAGCAACACCTGAACGGATGGATGGTGGAGATATACAGGAAGATTTTCATAATAGAATTGCTGCTGAAATTAGATTGCCAGAAGCCCTTAATAGAAAATTGCTATGTCCATTTCAATATTTTGGAATTACAGATAGCATTGATTTATCAAGTGTTGCATGGGAAAAAGGAAGATATGTTATAAGCGAATTATCCAATATTTATACTGCGAATAATAGGAGAGTTGGAGAAATAGTTATGGCATTAAACAAATACACTAAAGATATAAACCATGTCAGAGCAATTGGATTTTGTGTTTCCATAGAACATGCCAAATTTATGGCAGAAAAATTTCTTATGGCTGGTCTAAAAGCTGATTTTTTAACAAGTGCTTCAAATCAAAATAGAGATACAGTAAAGCAGCAATTATTAAATAAGGAAATTAATTATTCTGAATGTCCGCAAAGTATCATAACCCTGTAATACTAGCAATAACGAGCCTG
>JAQSCZ010000030.1 GCA_029945665.1 bacterium
TGTTTGAAACTACTAATTTTATTTTGTAATAACCTGTATCGTTAAAGGTATAATCAGGATTTTGAATGGTGGAGAAACGATTGTTTTTAGTGAACCATGTCCAAGTTGTATTTTGTTGCGACTGGTCTATAAAACGAAAAGGAAAGCCCAATTGGGTAGCAGGCAATTTTAAATACGTAAAATTGGCTTTAGGTTTTACAATAACATTAATGGTACTTGAATCACTGCCCTTGCATAAACCAATGGCAGTGGCCACTTTAATTTGATAGGACCCAACAGCAGGCCATGTAATTTTGATGCTGCTATCTTTATTGCTCTGCAGGCTCGAATTGACCCACCAGTTATAAGTGTTTGAAGCATTGAAAACAGAATTTGTAACTTTACCAATGGTGGTATCGCCTAAGCAAAAGCCAGTAACGGATAAATTTAAGTTTTGGCGAAATGCAACTGTTATTGATTTATCTATGGTGTCACTGCAATTTCCGAGATTACTTATTAGTGTCAACTTATAAGAACTATCTTTAACATAAACATGTTTAATATCTCTATTACCAATAATATTGCTTTGAATTCCATCGCCCCAGTTAACTACTTGATTGAGTTGTGTTGGATTATCACAAACAGAATTCATGGTTAGATTCAAACTATTTCCATCCAAACAGGGTAGACTATCCTTTATAATAAATGCCGCTTTTGGTGATTCTTTAACAGTAATAAATTTAACAAATGTATCCTTGCAATTGCTGCTATTGCTTGCAATATTAGTAACAGTGTAATTTCCTTTGAAATTATTGTGATGTGAAATATTGGATTGATTATTTGAATTTAAACTATCTCCATTTCCAAACAACCAGTGCGAGGCCATCGATAATGTATCTAAAGGTGTAAAAATAAAAAGATTATTCTTTAAGCATTGAGTATCCCTATTTACCTTAAAAGATGCTGAAACAGGGGGATAAATAAATATTTTTTCCATAGCACTATCCTTACAACCATGACTTGAAATTGCGTACAAAGTGACAAGAAAACTATCTGACTTTAAATACCTTTTATTATAAATATCTTTTGCAAATGAAAAGGTGTTGTCGTCAAAACTCCAATTATAAATTAAGGTGTCATTTTTTACATTTGAGTAATTGGTAAAATTGGATGTGTTATTTTTAAAACATTGTACTGGCTTTGAATTCATAAAACTGACTTGAGGCGACGGATAAACAAGCACCATTTTTGTCATAGTATCTCTACATCTTCCATTAATATCTACAATCAATTTTATGCTATAAGTACTATCCTTAAGATAATATTTCGAACTAATGTTTAGTTGATTACTAAATGTAGAATCTCCCATTTGCCATAAATAAGAATAGGTGCCTATCGAACCAATATTAGTTGTATTGGTAAAGTCGAATTTATTTAGGTTAAAACACTGCGTGGAATCATTAATACTAAAGTCGGCATGAATCTTAGGCAAAACGGTGATTGCCTTGACAACAGAATCTATACAATTATTTTGATTCTTTACTACTAGTTTAATTTGATACTTACCTTCGGTTGTAAAAGTTTTTTCAACCATGGTATCAGTGCTAAAACTACCATCGCCATAATACCAAAAAACTGTATGCCGTTTATCGTTCTTATAAATACTACCATCTTGCAACGACAATTTAGTTTCTGAACATACTTGAGAATCTGAAAGATTAAAATTGGCTTTTACACTTTTGATTGAAACCACAATGGTGTCGGCACTTGTACAACCATTTGTATCCAATACTTGCAAGCGATAAGTGCCCGAATTATTAACAGGAAACTCTTTACTAATAATTTTAGTAATCCCCCATTTATAAGACAAATATTCCTTTTTAGGAGCAAGTATTAGATTGATATTTGAGCTACAGAAGGCAGTATCCTTTCCCAAATAAGGTTTAGAGTCAGTAACTCGAATATACCTTAATGTAGTATCAATTATTTTTTTAGGATGATATGAAATCAACTTTACTTTATAATTACCCGAATTCTTGTATTGATGATAAATATTAATACTTTTAGTTGAGGTATTTTTAATTCCAGAAGATGGATCACCAAAGTCCCATTTTACAGAGTCCAGATTTAGTGAAGTAAGTGTAAAGTAAGTTGTATCATTTATGCAGGTCCGCGTATAATTAAATTTATGATAAAAAAAGGATTGTACAAAGTTGGGCAAACCTAGTTTACTAATTTTCCCTCCCAATTGAACTGCCTTTTGAACATACACTGACCTTAAACCAATAGAGTCCGGAAATTTAATCACATCTAAATAAAGACTATCTAGTGTGGTACAGTATATTCTCGTATCAGGGCCTATTTGCAAGGCACCAGAATAAGAAGTATTAACATTACCTATTTTAATTTTTGAGCTTAAAATTACAGAAGGAATATTACTTTGTAAATTATATTGATAAACACCCAATGGATTTTTCCGAGCACTTGCGTAAAGCAATTTATCGCTTGCTGAAAACTCAAATCCATAAGCAACAATATCAAGTCCTTTTGTATCTGTAATTTTTCCTTTAATATTATCGAATCTACACAGGTAAATTGAATCATTATATGCGGCTCCCAAAAAGCTTCCGCTGTTTGATATTTTCATGTAGCCATAAATACCGGATGCGTTTGAAATATTGCGATTAAAAACACTTTTTACTGGGATTTTATCGATACCATTTGCAGAGATTTTAAATGAATAAAGTGTATCATTATTTTTGGTTGTACAAATCCAATAATCTGTATCATTCCCATGTCGGGTTGCACACATCCTTTCACTAGTATACCCTAGTAGTTGTATATTTTTATTGTTTGTTACATCTCCTTTACCTCCGTTTAGATTCATATCTACTTCAGAATACTGCAAACCATTTTTGGAAAACACATTGTCTGCACAATCAGATGTAAAAATGTAATAGATATTATTTGACCCAGGCTTTGGTATTATAACAGCTGATTGAGTTGTAGAAAAGTTGCCATTAAGATTGGAACCATTTTTCATCATTAGATGGGTTGAATCATAAACGTAAACGCCATCTGTATAAAATAACAACTCCCCGTTTTTATTACTGATACTAGTACATCCTTCTCCTGTATAAAGGCTGCCATTGGCGATGCCTTTTGCATTACCAGTGCTAAAAGTGACACCTGCTCCATATCCAAAATACCAATTATTAGCCTCTTTTTGTGCAAAAAGAATGGATTGAGAGATTGCAATAATTAGTATGAAAATAATTCTTAATAAATAATGCATAATTGACAGCAACTTATAAATAATTGAGCCGCTTATATTATTCAAATATACAATAAATTTGAATTCAATACCGATATCAGTTAATTTAAAGAATTTAAATAACATTCACTTGAGAAATCCGAAACTAATAAATTTAAAAAGCATGTGCAAAAGACAATTGCACATGCTTTTATTAAGTGTAAATATTGATTTAATTTATTGCGACTGATAGCAGATAAGGATTGAGACATGTTGGAGTTCCTATTGGCGGGGTATAATTTGCCGTAACCGTTGGTGAGCCTATACTGCAATTACAAGTGCAAATTCCACAGGACGTTGGAACACCCGTAAAATTTACTCTAAAAGAACATCCGGTGCCGCACTCATCTATAATTACGTAGCTTGGAACACCAGTCAAACAAAGTATATTTGCTGTGCTACCACTATAAAGACATACCGATGTAGCTAATAATACATTTGCTGCATCATAAATTTGGACAGAATTTCCACAAGATGTTATTGACCTACTGCTTGTCATAGAAACATTTGTTTGTCCATATAACTTACTGCATAAAGAAACTATGACAATAATTAAACACTTTTTTAAAACTAATTTTTTCATTATTTTTTCGATTAAATTTTAAGGATTTATTTAGACTGAATCCTTTTACAGCTATGTTTCTGAAATTTTAATTTAAATCTGTTTAAAATTTAACGAGGGGGTGATTTATTGTTAAGCATTAATTTAAAAATTATACAACATTAGAATAAAACGTTTGCATAAAATGGGTGTAAATACCTCTATTTTCGGGGGTATTCACCCCCAAAAAAGGTCTAAATTTAAAAACACAATATTTATTAATACAAATTAAAAGACCAACTCACGAAGTGGTTACGAGTTAGATGTACAAGTATTAAACAATAATTTATGGAGGGATATTAATTTAACAAGCGGGCCTAACAAAATGCCGCCAGCTGCTTCACTCTCTGTTTGTGACAAAAACAAGATTCAAAAATGGATCAACGCAGGGGCTCCGAATAATTAAAAAAAACACAACCACTGTTTTAAACAATTGGCTCACCTCAGCACCTCCACAGCGCCACTCAATTCTTGTTTTTGATCAAAAATATCGGTTATTAAT